>CAMVHY010000170.1 GCA_947167415.1 uncultured Clostridia bacterium | reverse complement strand
CGCAATATCATCGAACGATATTTCCTGAGATTAAAACGTTTTAGAAAAGTTTTTATTCGTTATGATAAACTTGATTCTATTTTTATCTCTACCATCTCCCTTGCTTTTATTTTTGATTCGCTTTTTATGTGAACGCTATCTAGAATATTAACGTAAGACAAAAAATCTATTTCAAATTTTTTTATCCAAATGAAAAACTATGGTTGCCGATTTTTAAATTAACAGCTAAATTTTTTATCCAGCAATTATTTGTCTTTTCGTTGTTCCAGTAATAAATTGCTCCGTTCGTTGGATCCCACCCGTTCATTGCATCACGCGCTGCATTTAAACATGAATCCGAAGGCAATAAATTTATTTGTCCATCATAAACCGCATCGAACTGTCCGGTTTGATAAATCACTTCCGGAATTGTATTTGGAAAGTTAGAACTTTTGACACGGTTTAAAACAACGGCTCCGACCGCAACTTGTCCGATATAATTTTCTCCTCGCGCCTCACCATTTATTAAACATGCCAACAACCAAATATTATTTTCGCGATTTGACAGAACAAAAAATTTCTCGTTATTTTCTGGCTGTGAAATTCCAAGCGCTTCAAAAGTTTGTGGACCGACTATTCCATCAACTTTTAAATTATTTTTCTCTTGAAACTTTTTTACTGCATTATAAGTTTTATATCCAAAAATTCCATCCGGCTCATTTTCTAAATATCCCCATCGATTTAATTTTTTTTGAATCTCAAAAACAATTTCTCCTGTCGCTCCCCAAGAATAATTCATACCAAAAACATTTTTATCAATCTCATATTCAAAAAAAAACATATTCACTATCAAAAAAAATATTACCGCCACACAAATAATTTTTTTCCCACACAAAATTAAATTCCTGCCTTTAATTTTTTTTCGCCAATTTATTTTTTAAACTAAAATTTTGCCACGCCTCAACAATTTTAAATTTCACTTTTATATATTTTTTTTCGTTCTCGCAATTAATTAATTTAAATTCATCGTCGCTCAAAATATTTTTAAATTTATTTTTCAAATTCTTGGGCACAACTTTTTTTGTCATGTCCATAAAACATAACGGCGGAAACATTACACACCACCAATTATGTCCGCGTCCGTTTCCAATAATTATTTTTAGCGTCTCATATTTTCCAGGCAAAAATTTTATATCTCCATACTGCCTCGTTGGAAAATAATCATAAGCTAAACTAACTTTCGTTTTATATTCGCAATTATTTTCTTTCAAAATTTTATCTGCTTCGATTTTGATCTCATCAAGATTTTTTTTTAAAATCTCTCGCGTTTCCGACTTATTTTTTGCTTTTTTAAGCTCAGGCTCAAGTTTTTTTAAGATACCATCTCGGACTTTTAATTTTATTTCCTGATCAGATTTTTTATCGCTATTTGCCAAAACATGAAATCTTATAATTTTATTCGCAATTAAATTTTGCGTTGCCTCACAATAATTTTTCCCCATAACACATAAACAAAAACTAAATAAAAAACCTAAAACACACGAAATAAAAATTATTTTTTTATTATCAAGCCATAAAACAAATTTTTTTATCAAATTTTTTTGCCCCCAGAAAATTTAATTTCATGGGCATTATTAACAATTTTTTTGTCGCATATACAAAACAGTTTTTTTTAATAAACTTAACAGCACACAAAAAAAGCCAAAAAAAAGCGTAAAACTTATTTTTGACTTCTCAAATCAACAACCAAAAAATAAAAAATATCATTACGCAAACAACTTATTTAAAATCATTTTGTGTATCTCATCGCATTTTAAATTTCCATCAATAAAAACCGCTCTATTTTTATTTTCTTCTTCACAAAAAATTTTTTTATAGCCTAAATAAACTTTCCGATAAAAATCCAAACCTTCAGTTTCAAATCTATCAAGATTTCTATTTTTTCTTTTAAAAATAATTTCGGGTGTCACATCCAAAAAAAATGTCAAATCCGGTTTAATATTATCCGTAGCAAAATCATTCATTTGCTTAACAACATTTTCGCCCAAATTTCTTGCAATTCCCTGATAAGCAACACTCGAATCAACAAACCTGTCACATATAATCAAAATTCCTTTTTGCAACGCAGGAATAATTTTCTCGCGCATTAACTGTGCTCGCGCTGCCATAAACAAAAATAATTCTGCCTTTGCATCCATAAAATTATTTTCATTATCCTTTAAAATCATTCTTATTTTCTCGCCAATCAAACTCGAACCCGGCTCTCTCACAATCAAAAAATTTATTTTTTCACGCTCACAATACTTTGCTAACAAATCAATTTGTGTCGTTTTTCCTGATCCGTCTAAACCTTCAAAACTAATAAAATTTATTTTTTTATGCCTTTTTGCCATCGCTGTCATTTTTATTTCCACCGGATTTATTTTTTTTATTTATTTCGGATTGTTCTTTATCTAAATTATATTTTTTTCTTATTTCATGCGAAATTTTTTCAAATATATCTGGATGCTCTTTTAAAAATAATTTGGCATTTTCTCGCCCTTGTCCAATTTTTTCGCCACCATATGAATACCAAGCACCACTTTTATTTATTAAATCCAAATTTACTGCCAAATCTAAAACATCACTTTCACGAGAAATTCCTTCACCATAAATAATATCAAATTCACAAGTTTTAAATGGCGGTGCAACTTTATTTTTTACAATTTTTATTTTTGTTCTGTTGCCATAAATTTCTTCGCCACTTTTAATCGCATCGGCTTTTCTTATATCTATTCTAACCGACGCATAAAATTTTAAAGCGCGACCTCCTGTTGTAGTTTCAGGATTGCCATATATAACACCAATTTTTTGTCTTAACTGATTTATAAAAATCACGATCGCATTTGACTTATTAGTAACGCCAGTTAATTTTCTTAAACCTTGAGACATTAAACGTGCTTGCAATCCCATATGAGAATCACCCATTGCACCATCGATTTCTGCTTTTGGAACAAGCGCCGCAACAGAATCAATAATTACAATATCTATTGCGTTTGATTTTAACATCGATTCCGCAATTTCAAGTGCCTGTTCTCCATTGTCAGGCTGCGAAATATATAAATCATTTATATTAACCCCAAGTTTTTCTGCATAAACCGGATCAAGTGCATGTTCTGCGTCTATATAACTTGCGATTCCTCCACTTTTCTGTACCTGAGCGACACAATTTAAAGCAAGAGTAGTTTTTCCCGAAGACTCAGGACCATAAATTTCTATAATACGTCCTCTTGGCAATCCTCCAACTCCTAAACTTATGTCTAAACTTAATAATCCAGTCGATATAACATCAACTTTTCCGTTGTTAGCTTGACCAAATTTCATAACTGCTCCGGCTCCAAATTGTTTTTTTATTAAATTTAGAGCATTATCCAGAGCTTCTTTTTTTTCTTCATTATCCGGCATTCATATTTCCCCCAAAATAAAAAAATTTTTATATTAGAATGCTATTGTAACATAAAAAAACATCTTTTAATAAAAAAATTATTTTTTTA
>CAMVHY010000169.1 GCA_947167415.1 uncultured Clostridia bacterium | reverse complement strand
AACGCTACCTAGAAGATATATAATATAAGGGGATAAAAATGGAGAAGGAAATAAAATGAAAAAGAGAAATGGAGAAAGAAGCTATTACAAGAATGATATGAAAGATGAAGATTGGAGAAAAATAGAAGATCATAAATTCTTAGTACCCATACAACTGTATTGATAAACCTTTTATTATTTTTGGCTATTCCAACGTGTTGCCATTGTTACCCCATTCAATACGGCTCGATTTTTCCCATGTTTTATCGTCTGTATGAAATCTATGATATGTTTTTTGCTTCACTTGTTCTTTCTTCTTTTACCCTGTTTTTATCTATTTTACTAATTTTTTTCTTTATAATCTGTTGGGTTTATTTCGTGTCGGCGCTCCCTAAAAAAATAAAAGTCATAAGTACATTTTACATATGTAACATCAAAAACATTTTTTTTACAGCAAAAAACCTGCGCCAAAAACGCAGGTTACTACTTGTTTTTCTAATTAATTATTAGTTGATGAAGTCGATGCTACAACTTTTTCTAATTAATTATTAGTTGATGAAGTCGACGCTACAACAGTAACATTAGCTGCTTGAAGTCCTTTTGATCCATTGACAACTTCAAATTCAACTTTTTGTCCTTCTTCTAAGGTTTTATAGCCTTCTGAATTAATGGCAGAATAGTGGACAAAAACATCCTCTTCATTGGGAACAGAAATAAATCCAAATCCCTTTTCGGCATTAAACCATTTTACGGTTCCTTGTTTCATTTACAAACCTCCAAAACAAACAAACAAAAAAACAATACAACATACTGCGCGTACAACGTAACACACAAAAAATATTGTGTCAAGCATAAATTTATAAAAATTAAGTTGCGTAAGAAATCGCACGTGTTTCACGAATAATTGTAACCTTTATTTGCCCAGGATATTCAAGTTCACTTTCTATTTTTTTCGCGATATCTTTCGCAAGCAATGGCAAAACATTATCATTTATTTTGTCAGGTATGACTATTATCCGCAACTCACGTCCAGCATGAATCGCAAAAGATTTTTCAACTCCATCAAACGAGCAAGCAATTTTTTCCAGATGCTCAAGGCGTTTAATATATGTTTCGAGAGTTTCTCGTCTGGCTCCGGGTCTTGCTGCCGAAATAGCATCCGCAATTTGTACTATCACCGCAATTCCGCTCGTTGGCTCAATATCTCCATGATGCGCTTCGATTGCATTAATTATTATTTCTGGCTCATTATATTTTTTTGCAAGAGAAACTCCAATTGAAATATGGGATCCATCAATTTCATGATCAACCGCTTTTCCAATATCATGCAATAATCCCGCTCGTTTCGCCAATAAAATATCTAAACCTAATTCGCCTGCAATTATTCCGCACAAATTTGCTACTTCGATTGAATGTTTTAACGCGTTTTGTCCATAACTAGTACGATATTTCATTTTGCCTAATAATTTTATCAAATTAATATTTAAATCTTGAATCCCAAGTTCATAAGCTGCAGTTTCCCCTTCTTCAAAAATTTTATTTTCCATTTCTTGTTTAGTTTTTTCAAAAACTTCTTCGATGCGAGCGGGATGAATTCTCCCATCGGAAACTAATTTTTCGAGTGCGATTTTTGCAATCTCACGTCTTATTGGCTCAAAAGAAGATAAAATTATTGCTTCGGGGGTATCATCAATAATTAAATCAACGCCTGTCAAATTTTCTAAAAGTCTTATATTTCTGCCTTCCCGTCCAATTATCTTTCCTTTCATATCATCACTTGGTAATTCGACAACAGACACAGTCGATTCAGTAATATGATCTATATTACATTTTTGCATTGCCGTTATTAATATATTTTTTGCTTTTTTATCTGCTTCAGATTTTGCTACAACTTGTGCTTCTTTAATAATTTTTCCGCAATCAATAGCAATTTCTTTTTTTACATCCGCCAAAACAATTTCTTTTGCTTCCGAACAATTTAATTGCGCAATTTTTTCAAGCTCCGATTTTCTTTGATTTATCATTATCTCCAAATTTAATTTTTGTGCTTCTACATATTCAAACTGTCGTTCTACTTCGTTTTCACGTTGTGAGAGTATGTCGCGTTTTTGTTCAAACATATTTTCTCGTTGCAATACTAAATTTTCTCGTTGTCTTAATTCTGATTGGCGTTTACTTATTTCAGCTTCTGCTTCGCTTTGCATTTTTAAAATTTTTTCTTTCGCATTTAAAATTGCTTCGCGTTCTATTTCCAAAGCTTTTTTATTCGCGTCAGATATTTTTAAATCATAACTTTTATCAATTTCAATTAATCTTTTATTTGCATCATCTAATTTATTTTTCGCATCCGCTAATTTATTTTCAGCCGATTTTATTATTTCATCTGCCTTCATTTCGGCTGATTTTATTTTTTTTTCACCTACGTTTTTTCTAAACCAAATGCCTAACAAGAAAGCAACAAAAAAAATAATCAAACCAAAAAAAAATAATTTGATTCCCAAATATTTCTTCACCTCACAACCTATTAAATTATTTTAAAATCACGATTTAAACTTAAAAAAGTAAATCGCAATGGATGACCATTATATCAGATCATGTTTTTCAAAATCAACTCGTAAAATCTGATAAAATATTTTTAAAATAACAAAACAAAAATTATATGTAGGAGAAAAATAAAATGCGTTTGCAAAAATTTTTATCTATGGCGGGCGTTGCTTCACGACGAAAATCTGAGGAAATAATAAAATCCGGTCTAATAAAAGTGAACGATAAAATCATTTATGAATTGGGAACAAAAATAAATCCTGATCGCGATATTATTTTTTATAAAAACAAAAAAATCACAGCCGAAAATTATGTTTATGTAATGCTAAACAAACCAGTTGGATATGTTACGACAGTTCATGATGAATTAAATCGAAAAACAGTTTTGGATTTAATTGATGTGGCACAAAAAATTTTTCCGATTGGAAGATTAGATTTAAATACGTCAGGACTTTTATTATTAACAAACGATGGAGATTTGACATATAAATTAACTCACCCGAAACATAATATAAATAAAATTTATCTCGCTAAGTTAACAGGCGAATTAAAAAGTCATGAGATAGAAAAATTTTGTAATGGCTTAATGATAGAAAATAAAAAAACCGCGCCAGCAGAAATAAAAATTATTAGGCAAAAAAATAATTTTTGTTTGGCAAAAATAAAAATTCATGAAGGCAGAAAAAGACAGATAAGAAAAATGTGCGAAAAAATAAATCATCCGGTGATTGCTTTAAAAAGAATTGCAATTGGAAACTTAAAATTGGATATAAAATCAGGGTCGTGCCGCTTTTTATCACAAAAAGAAATTAATTATTTGAAATCGCTTTAGATGACAAAAAGTTATACAATCACACATTATCTTCTCAGTTTAGTGAAATGTCGTGTGTGACTCCAGGAACATTATTTATTTCCTTATATTTTGTAATACTATTCTCTAGTGCTCTCTTGTTTGCCTGTTTGTTAAATAGCGTCTATATAAAAAAAATAAAAAAGAGGAATAAACTATAAGATAAAGTATAATGGATACAAATAAAAAA
>CAMVHY010000168.1 GCA_947167415.1 uncultured Clostridia bacterium | reverse complement strand
CTCATTATAATAAGCTTGATTTTGTTTTTATTTCTACCATATTTTTTGCTTTTATTTTTGACTTGCTTTTTATGTGAACGATCCCTAGTTTTATCTGCATATTTAAATTTGTGTTTAAATAATAGGCATAAATTTGTTTTATTATGTATTTGTATTAAGGAGTTTATATATTTTGTTCTTGCTTGAAAATATAAACCATGAGAGAATAAATTGAATCAAAATCAAAAAAAATTTAATCTAAAATTACTTATTTAACAAAAAACAGCGCGTTTATTTAAAAACGTGCTTTTTTGTTATTAAATCATTTTTGTAGATTATAATTTAAAAAAAATATGCTTGGAGGGTTATTTGTGAAAAAAAATTGGTTTGAGGAAAAATATTTTAAAATAAGTTTATATGCTTTTGTTGTTATCGCATTGGTTGTATTATTTGAAAAATTTTTAGGAAATGCAAATGTTATCGTGGCAAATTTTATTTCTGGAGTGAAATTTTTATTTGGTATTCTAGAGCCATTTATTTTTGGCAGTTTTATAGCTTATTTTTTGGATTCTATTGTAAATTGGTTTGAAAAAAAAATTTTTGCTAATGCAGATAAATATCGTAAAAGATTATTTTCTGTGATTACGACTTATTTTATTTTTATTGGTTTATTAATTTGGAGTTTGATTTATTTTATTCCGGAACTTGTATATAACGTGCAAAAATTAATTTTGATTACACCGAACGCATTAGGAAAATTAAATAATGTTCGATATGGTTTTTTATATGAAATAATTGATAAGATGAATAAAATTTTAGGAACTAATTATGATTTAAGCGATTTATTTCGAGTAATTTTAGAGCCATTTGTAAAAAGTGTTTCGAGTTTAAAAAATATGTCAGGCGAAATAATAACGAAAACTTTTGGATTTGCTTCGAGTGTTTTAAATATTATTTTGGGTTTGGTAATTGCGTTTTATATGTTGTGTGATAAAACAAGATTAATAAACTCGGCAAAAAAAATAGTTTATATAATTTTTGGAAATAAAAGGGCAAGAAAAATAATTTTTTCGCTCGGCGAATATAATTCTATTTTTAAAAAATTTATTATTGGCAAATCAATCGATTCAATCATAATCGGAGTTTTGTTTTTTATAATCGCCAGCTTTATAAATTTGCCATATGTATTATTTTTAAGTTTAATAATCGGCATAACGAATATGATTCCATATTTCGGTCCATTTATAGGAGCCATTCCAGTTGTTTTAATTGCTTTTTTAAATAAACCTGTTATGGCTTTATGGATTGCGATTATAATCTTTGCTTTACAGCAGTTTGACGGAATAATTTTAGGACCAAAAATTTTAGGTGATTCAACTGGATTAAAACCATTAGAAGTTATTTTTGCAATAATTACCGGTGGAGCATTGTTTGGCATTTTTGGAATGTTTTTTGGTGTTCCAATATTTGCTGTGATATTAAAAATTTTAAGAAACAGCGTTAATAAAAAATATGAGGAGATAAAGAATCGTGAAAGAAATAAAGTTGGCTAATAGATTTATTTTTTTGTTATTGATTTATGAAGTTTCTGTAAAACTGATTTTTGAGTTTATAAAATTAAATATTAGATCTATGTTTTTATTGCAAATAATTTTTATGTTTATGCCTATAGTGTTTTATTTTTTATTAACCAAGAAAAAAGTGTTTGACGTAGTTAAACTAAAAAAAATAAGTAAAAAAAATATATGCGTATTAATTTTATTATCGTTTGCAATTCAACCTGTAATGAATTTTTTGGCTGTTTTAGGAGAATTCTTTGCCAACGATCAAAACAGAATGCAGGACATATTAAATATAATCTTGGAAAGTAATTTATTGACCGCAATTTTTTTATTTGCGTTAATACCAGCAGTTCTTGAAGAAATAATATTTCGAGGCATATTTTTTTTTGGATATAGAAAAACAAACCCGATTACAAAAGCTATTTTTATAAATTCATTAACGTTTGCTGCTCTACATCTTAATTTTCAGCAATTTTTTTATGCGTTTGTCATGGGCTGGATTTTTTGTTTAATTGACTTTTCGCTTGATTCAATTATACCATCCATGATTTTACATTTTATTTTTAATGCAACACAAGTTTCCAAAGTATATTTAAGTGCCCGTGCGTTTGGCATAGATCGATTTAAAAATTTATATAACGTAAGAAATATCATTTTGAAAAGTTATAGCGTATCAACATTTTTAATTTCTTTTTTAATTTCTTTATTTTTCTTTCCAATTTCTATGTATCTGCTCAACACTTTAGTTAAAAATTTTAAAATCAAAAGCCAAAGCGTGACAAATAATTATGCTTATACCGAAGCCAAACAAATTTTTACCTTGCCCTTAATTTTTTATTTAGCCATATGTTTTTTATTTATGCGATAAGTAAAACTTTTTTGTTTGCAAACTTATTTTTTTGATAATAAATTTTACTCAACACAAAAAAATCTGCCAAAATTTAAATGGCAGACTCTATAAACATACTTTTATTTAAAATCTTTTGTACATCTTGTTTTTTAACTTTACAACCAAATTCATCAAAAACATAAAACCAGTTTATCCGCATTTTATTAAACTTTTTGTTCTTTTAGTGCACTCTCGACTTGTTTTTTATAACCAACATCCACTTTCAATATTTTCATTGCTTCATCAACCGACATTTTTTGTTGCTAAAATCAAATTAACGACAACTTCAATCGCTTTTTTAATTTTGCTTTCCTTAATTTCCTTTTATATCTTCTTTGATGCCCTAATTTAATACCATCTTTAAGCATATATTTTCCCCTTGCCATATATTCATTTTACTTTTTTGTTCGGCGCGATATAAGACATTTCAATCTCAGAAAATATCGCTCGATATTGTTGCGTTGTTTATGAAGTTATTTATCATAGCTCCAAGGCAACTTACAATTTTTTTTAAATGGAATAACTATGTTAAAACCGTGATCCTTTTCGTAAGCTTTGTCCATCAAGAGATAATTATTATTTTTGGAATATATAGATTCAATCAACTTTCTTCTTTCAGAGACATCGTGAGAGTTGCCAAGACACAAACAAAAAACTACTGTACATGAACATAGGTATAATTTTGCTGCCAGTGCTCCTTTTAAACGTCCAATGTCATGTTCTTGTTGATTATTTTTGTTTATATCTGGACTCACCTTTATGCTCGTAATATCAATAAAGAATATATAATCCTCTTTATTAAGCAGTTTTTGTTTTTTCATAGTTTTTAAAATGAGGTTTTAAAGAAAAAAATCAATCGTTTTGACAATCGCACCTTTCGTCGACCATCTACTAAATTTTATATAAACTGTGTGCCAGTTTCCATATTTTTTTACTAGATACTATCTACACGAAAAAAACAAGCAACAAGACAAGAAAAAAATAATCTGTAAAATAGAATGTAATGGAGAGGAATAAAAAAGAGCAAAAATGAAACAGACTTTAACAACATAATTATTAGGGTTTTGAAGAAAAAAACAGTAGCCTCACTGCAAACTTTATTGCTTTAGACATATTATCGAGAATACTTTCATTGCTTTT
>CAMVHY010000167.1 GCA_947167415.1 uncultured Clostridia bacterium | reverse complement strand
CTTATTTACTCTTTGTTTATAAATAGCGCTAACAAAATTTTTTTTGTCATATTTATCTACTGAAAAATTATTGCCATCAAAAATAAAATATTTGTTGTAGAAGTTTTTTATTGGAGAAATTATTACCAAAATCAAAATTAAGCCCGAGACTAAATTAATATATTTTTCATATTTATCGTTTGGCAAAATCATTTCAATGCATATCGAAAAAATCACACAGAGCAAAATATTTTTAATATAATTTGCCAAAAAATCCAAAGTCATCACCTTATTCATTAACTAAAAAAAAACATTGATGTTATTGAAATTTATTCACGGCACATAATTTCTTATGCTTAAAAAATTTATTTGCACAAATAAAACTGTGTAACAGGTACACAGTTTTGCTTTTTTTTTATCTCTATTTTTGAATAATTATCGTCTCTATTGGTTCTAAGTTAATATATTCACAACTTGCGTTTATCTTTATCTTGCTAATCATACTTTTTTCATTGTTAACAATTTCTGGCATATACTTTTTTGGTTCATGCTGTCTTTCTTTAATCCAATCATACTTAAGATTACTTTTATAAGATTTATATGTTTTACAAATAAAATAAATTCCCACCGGTAAAAATAATATGCAAAACAATACTGATAATATTATATATAATATTGTTGGTGTAAATTTAATTTTCAGCCCGCGACAAACATTAGAATTATTTAAGTCATAGTTATAAAAACTGCAATTCGCAAAGCAATTTCGGTATGTATAACCTGTGTTTGTAAGATCAATTTTTTTTATGCGCGCAAGAAAAGTTTCGGCTTTTTTGATAGAATTGGATTTTAATTTTTGCCAGTCATCCCAATACCAAACTATTTTTTCATCAAATGATAACTGATTTGAATTTTCTTTAACAGTCTCTGGTTCTGTTTTTCTTTCTTCGTGAAAATCTATTATTTCTGCTAACTCATCCCAATCCAAGATAGAATTTTTATCAAACTTGTCAATTAAACGAAAATTTTGATATTCGTCTTTATGACAAATGCTCCAAGATATTTTTTGACTGGGGAATTTTTCTTTAAACCACAAAACAAAATTATGGCTATCTCTAATTGATTGTGCTCGTAAAACTGAAGTAAGTTCTTCGACCGTATTAATATTTTTCACAACTAAGTTTTCTTTTTGTTTATCAAAATCAAATATGTATTTGGTTTTTGCCAATGCCTCATTCGAAAATATTTTTTTAAATTGTTTGACTTGTTCAAACTTATATCTTTTGCCTCCGATATAAAAAAATTTACCTGTTCCTGATATATTATCTTCGATTTGAAAAATAGCATTAATAAGATCATCCAAACAATTTCCTTTGACAAAACTTAAAAATAAATAATCCAAATGCGCAATCGACGGATGTTCATAAATCTTATCTATATCTATAATTGTGTTTTCAGCAATTTTTCCATCAACGATCAAAGTGTCAAGATGCAATTTATGATTTTCATCGTCAACATATTTATCAAAACTGTAACATTTTTCATCCATACTTAAATTCAGCAAATCGGTAATTTGTTTTTTAATTTTATCTACTTTGTCTTTATTATTTGGATTTTTCCAGCCAATAATTTGTCCCAAACAACCTTTATCATTTTTTTCAAGTTTTTCTAAATCGTATAGGAAATCCAAAACCTTAAATAAACTATCTTGTGTCATTTGATTTTGATTTTTCTCTTTAACTTTGATTGAAACATAATAATTCATATTTGATTTTTTCTCCTTAAAGCGCGAATAGTTTTATTACGATACAGAAAAATTAGAAATCAAGAGCTAAATTCTTTTGTTTGTTATTTAGTTTAAGCTATGCTCTGCCCTGAATGTACATGTCAAGCTAGATAGAGTCCGCATGAAAAAAATTTAAAAGAACTACAAATACATAAAGATACAATGAATATAAATAGAAGCGATGAAGGCATCGAGTATTTTAGCGTGTCTGGCGGCGACACCGCGCCAACGCTTAAAAGCAAGGAAAGTATTCTCGATAATATGTCTGAAGCGATAAAGTTTACGATGAGACTATTGTCTCTTTTCTTTAAAACCTTAAAACGTTTAAAATCACGTTGTTCAAGTCTGTTGCGTTTTGATTTTATGTTTCGTTTTGCAATATAAGACAAGATTTCGTTGGTATCATAAGCTCGATCTACAAAGACTAATTTTGCATCGAGATTTTTGAGCAAGTTAATAGCTTCTTTACAATCGGCACGCGTTCCCTCTGTAACGATAAATTTTACAGCCAAACCGCGATCATTAACGGCTAAGTGTATTTTCGAATTGAGCTCCCTGATGAACCGTACCACACTTGCCATAATCCGACGGCAAACCCCTCCACTGAGATCCTATTTTAAGTATTCAAATAACTGCACTGATAAACTTTCGATTGTCTTTGGCTGCACCTCAATGTTGCCCGGGCTAACCCGTCAGGTGCGATTTTATTAGCTTCAACTTTGTATCACTTGTATCAAATCTACGCCATTTTTATTTTTCTCCTATTTTTTATTTTTCTCCATTATACTTTATTTTATAGTTTATTCCTCTTTTTTATCTTTCTTTGTGTAGACACTATCTAATAAATCTATAATGCACTGTTCCCTACTTGCCATAATCTGGCGGGAAATTTCTCCACGGAGGCCCTGTTTTAAGTATCCAAATAATTGCGTTGATAAACTTCCAATTGCCTTTGGCTATGCATCCATGTTGCCCGGGTTAACCTATCAGGTGCGATTTTATTAGCTTCAACTTTGTATCACTTATATCAAATCTACGATATGTTTTTTTCTATTTTTATTTTGCTCCTTTTTTTATTTCTCTCCATTACACTTTATTTTATAGTTTATTCCTCTTTTTTATCTTTCTTTGTGTAGACAGTGCCTAGCAAAAATTTTTTTATTTCAAAATAAATTTTTTTAGTCTCCGAAAAATTTAATCCAAGTAAATTGTACGTTTCATAAAAATTAATTTCCACGCATAGATTTGAATTAATAAAAATAAAGGAGACGTGAAATTTGAAAAATTATATAGAGGAACGAGCGATTGAGATAGCAAATTTTATCATCAATCGCAATGCAACTGTGCGAAAAACAGCAAAAGAATTTGGTGTAAGCAAATCAACTGTACATAAGGATGTAACCGAAAGATTGGAAAAAATAAATCCAATTTTGGCATGCAAAGCAAAAGAAATTTTAAATGTAAATAAATCTGAGCGGCATATTCGAGGAGGACTTGCAACACGTGAAAAATATTTGACGATATCAAACAAACCTAATTGAAAAAGATATACAAATCCAAAATAAAAAGATATCAGGGTAAAATAAAACATAAACAAATGAAAAATATAAAATGCAAACATCGACTGGTATAAGAGAGGTTTAAATTCTCTTTTATACTTTTTTTTATGTGTGCTGAACGAAATTTCGTTTCATGAATTTATAGTTCGCCATTAATTTACTTTTATGGCTTATAGATTTATTGGCTAAAAAAATATAAAACGCTTGAAATTTAAAATTTGTTTTGGTAAAATATAAATGAAATGGAAAAATAAATA
>CAMVHY010000166.1 GCA_947167415.1 uncultured Clostridia bacterium | reverse complement strand
GGGAATGGGCGAAAAAAAATTTCGTGCGAGTCAAATTTTTGAGTGGATACATAAATGAGTGGATACATAAAAAAAATGTAAATTGTTTTGATGAGATATGGACTGATTGTTTTTTCTTCTAAATTTTAGCCAAAATAAATTTTCTTGGAAAAAAATTTGATTTGTATTAAATTTTGATTTAAAATGAATAACAGGTAATAAATAAGGAGAAAGTTGTTTTGTTTTTAGGCATATCAATGCTAGATATTTTTTGAAAGGAGTGTTTCATATGGAAAATAATATCTTAGATGATGACGAAAAAAGAATTAATAATATCGTCAATGAATTATGTACGCGATCTGGAGAGTGTATCCTCAGTTTAAAAAGTGAAGGTGATAACAAAACTTTTTTCGAGGATCATTTAACTGAAATCGCAAAAGCAATTGCGAGTGTAAAACAAGAAGATTTAAACAATGGAGAAAATAAGTTAAATGAATTTTTGTTTATGTGCATCGGGTTATTTGAGACAAATGAGAGTAGACAAATTATTTATGACAAATTAACTGACGATGGTATTTTTTATGTTTATAAAAATATGAGCGATGGAAAAAAAATAAAGTATATAAGTCATTTGCCAAAGCATCTTTGTAACAACTATTCATTTCTTGAGCGTTTAGATGTGAATCCAAATGGTAAATTTGCTAAACGTTTCAATTCTCTGGAAGGATTTATAAATAAACGAAAAAATGAGGACAGTCCGTGGAAATTAGCTAAATCAGAGGAAGATTTTTTTGTTGAGCATAAAAATGAAATAAGAGATAAAATTGCAAGTCTTGGCAAGAAAAATTTTGATGGAGATGAGGATGCAGCAAACAAATATAAATTATTATGTTGCCCGTTATTTTCTTATGCTAGGGATAGACAAGTTATTTTTGAAACTATTGGTGATGGAAGTGATGCCGATATAATTTTGACTTTTCAAAAATTGAAATTGGATCACAAGTCACGCAGAGAACTCTTTGTTTATCTGCCTAAAACTTTACAAATCACAGAAGCTTTTCAATATGCCGGATTTAAGGATGAATTACTTAAAGATCTAAAAAGGAAAATGCTTGAAGAATTTACATTTGAGATTTGGAAAGATTACGCTTTATCACTTGGTTTTACTTTTTTGGTTGTATTATCAGTTCCTACTGGTCTTGCAGATTTAATATTATGGTGTTCATCGGATTGGCGCAAAGATTTAAAACAAAAAAAGATAGACGAAAAACTGATGTGGAGATCTGATAAAGAACTTTCAGAAGAAGATGAAAAAGAGATAAAAAGTGAAATGAGATTGGAGTTTATATTATATATTCTTAGATCTCTGTATCCAGTTTCTAATTTTGCGTTGACAACATATTGTTTTATCGTTCTGCCATTTGGTATTTTTATTTCTGATCTTGGTACATTAATATGTTTAGTGATTCAATTAGGAATTATGATTTATATGTTTATAGAGAGTTTCAAGTCGATTAAAAGTTTGTGTAAAAAAATAAAAGATGTGGTAAAAAACAATAAGCAAATTCAACAAACTTTAGATGCGAGAAGTAAAAAATGGAAATCCACGCTAAAAAAAATAAAAGATAAACGAAAACAACAGGGAGCTGTAACAAAACAACCGAAAAAAAATCTAGGTTCGGGTACTATTTTTTTGTTGCCTGATAACAATTTAATAAATAAAGTGGAAGTGGAAAATGGATCAAATAATATAGTTACATCAGGTACTGCAAGTAATTTAAACTCGAACATTAGTGAGGAAAACGACTCAACTAATAACGAATTAATAACTAACACCAACGAAAGTCTAATTACGGATAATACATCTAAGGCTAATAAAATAATTCAAATCCAAAATCAAAATCTACCGAAAAAGAACAGGCTGTATAATAAAATCGGCGCCTATGGTTGTCCAGACGAATTAAACTTAGAATCTGCACCAGAATCAGAAGAAGAGATTAAATTTCAATAAAAGTAAATTTTTCGTGGTTTTAGGTTTTTATAATTTAACCAGCTTGATTAAATAAAAAAAGATGGAATATAAATTCTGTCTTTTTTTTTGACCAAAAAATAAATAAGTGTGGCCCAAAAAGATTGATTGAGAATAGATTTTTTTATAAAATATTTTTTGTTTGTGTAAGGAGATGCAAAAAAAATGATTGAGCAGAAAAAAATTAACAAGCCAGATATATTTTGTTTGGATTTAAATGAGTTGGAAAAAATTATTTTGGGAATGGGCGAAAAAAAATTTCGTGCGAGTCAAATTTTTGAGTGGATACATAAAAAAAATGTAAATTGTTTTGATGAGATGACAAATATTTCGGAGAATATGCAAAGTAAATTAAAAAATATTTTTGAGTTTGAGCGTATTAATATCAAGAAAAAAATTTTTTGTGATGACGGGACGGTTAAATTTTTATTTGAGTTGAAAGATAAAAATTTAATTGAAGGCGCGCTGATGAAATATTCTTATGGGAATACGGTTTGTGTTTCGTCGCAAGTTGGATGTCGTATGAATTGTAAATTTTGTGCGTCAGGAATTAATGGATTAAAGAGAAATTTGTCGGCGGGAGAAATTTTGCAGCAGGTTTATCTTGCAAATAAAATTTTGCGCGTTTCGAATATAGTTTTAATGGGAAGCGGAGAACCGTTAGATAATTTTGATAACGTGATTAAATTTATAAGTTTAATTAATCATGAGAAAGGTTTGAATATAAGTCAAAGAAATATTGTTTTATCGAGTTGTGGTTTAGTTGAAAAAATATATTTATTGGCTGAAAAAAATTTGAAAATTAATTTAGCGATTTCTTTACATGCACCAAATGATTTTTTGAGAAAAAAAATTATGCCGTCAGCAAATAAATATTTAATTAAAGAAATAATTAGCGCGTGTAAGTTTTATTTTTATAAGACAAAGCGGCGCATAACTTTTGAATATATTTTGATAAAAAATTTAAATGATAGAGAGGAGCATGCGCGCGAATTAGTAAGTTTGTTAAAAGATTTTTCTTGTCATGTAAATTTAATTTTGTTTAATAAAACACGGGAAAATAATTTTGAGCCAAGTGATTTAAAAAATAAAATTAGATTTAAAAAAATTCTTGAAGAGAATAAAATAAATGTGACTGTCAGAAGAAAATTGGGGAATAAAATAAATGCGGCGTGCGGACAGTTAAAAAATTCTTTTGCAGATAATAAAGATTAAAAAAAAAAATAAATTGGGTGATGAAAAAAATGTTGTCTTTTGGAAAAACTGATATTGGAATAGTGAGAGAAAAAAATGAAGATAATATATTTTTTAGTGATAATAAAATCGGTGATTTAGATAATTTATATATAATTTGTGATGGAATGGGTGGACATAAAGCCGGTGATGTTGCGAGCAAAATGGCAATAGAAAGTTTTTTATGGTATATAAAAAAAAATAAGTGTGATAATAAAAATATGATTTTAGATTTTTTAGTGTCAGCAGGAAATTATGCTAATAAAATAGTTTATGAAGAGTCGAAAAAAAACTTGAGTTATAATGGAATGGGGACGACTTTGACGGTTTGTTGCGTTGTTGATAAAAAAATTTATTGTTT
>CAMVHY010000165.1 GCA_947167415.1 uncultured Clostridia bacterium | reverse complement strand
TGAACAACAAAATAACAAAATTGAACAACAAAATAACAAAGATGAACAACAAAATAACAAAATTGAATTATTTAAAATAGTTATGGCGTCAAAAAAAACAGCAGAGTATAACCAAGATAATTTTCTATATGTTTTAAAATCCAAGTTTAATTCATCGTTTAAGTCATTAAAGCTAAAACTAGATAAGAATACGCTGCAAAATATTTTGACTCAAATATTTGCTGTTGAAGAAACCAAAATCTCAACGGAAAGTTTGAATAAATTTACACCATGGTTTTGTCATGTGTTTTCAAATTATTTGGATTTTTCAACGACTAATGGGCTTGAGCTTTACGAGTTATTTAGAGTGTGTCTTGCCGAAGGTTTCTCATTTGAAGATGTTAATTCTTCAATTGATTTCCTAAGAGCTTGTATAAATGCTACGCAGGAAGATAGTAACGGCTGTGTTAATTTGGATTTTATGAGAAGTATTTTGGGACGTATCGATTCAGATTATAAGTTTACTGAAAAAGATATATCTAATATTTTTGATTTTGTATTCAAATATGCATATCGAATGAAAAATGGAAATAAAACAGACGCAGCGAATGATATTTATTATTTGGTAAATATGATGGTGGCTAAAGTTTGTTGTGGATATCGTCATGGAGAGGCTGATAAAGACAAAAAGGAACAAATGGAAGATTTGATCTGCAAAATAGTAAATCAGTTTAATAAACGACATTTAATGGCAAAAGCTGAGCTTAAAGAGTCAGAAGCTAATGATCTAGAGTTTGATGTAGAAAATATGAGTATTACAGATATAAAAACTATACAAATTCAGATTGATAATCATGGTTTTATCTACAAAATAAATGCTTCGCCGCGCAAGCAAACAGGCCCCGAAACTTTTAAAAATGATGGCTTTGAGGAGATATTGTTAGACGATATCAGAAACGAAATCAAGAACTTAACTGATCAAAAAGATGAAGAAAAAGAAAATCTTATTGATAAAGATAGGAAAAAAGCAGAAAGAGAAGCAGAAATAATAGAAGAACAAACTAAATTAGCCATTAGTGATTGGAACGCGTATGAATCACTGTACAATGATAGTAATAAAAATAAACTACAGAAATACGTTAAAGATGAATTTGACGATGCTTTTAAAAAAGCATTTGGCAACCTAGATAGGGAACAAGAAATAAAAGTCTATGATAAGTTTGATACTTTTTTGCGTGATGTGTCGGAAATATGGAATATGGCGGAAGAATTCAATTTCGGAGAGTTAAAGACCGTTCTACTTGAAAAAATAAATAATTTTAAATTACAAATTAGAGAAAAATCGTTGACATTTAAACAAATAGTGCAATTAGTAGATTTGATATACGCTATAAATGGTAAGAGGATATCCATTGATGAATTTTTGGGAGAAGAATGGTGTAAAAAATATTTAATTGTTACTGATAAAGGTGCTGATTTTGAATATTCAATGAAAGCACTACCAAAGAAAATTAAGATCGGAGAGTGGATAACCGACACATTAAAAATCTTTCGTTTTGTAATTTCAAATAAAAAAAATATTAAGTGCTACAAAGATGCAATTTCAGAAATCGAGAGATTTTTAAGTAGTAGTATTTTTGGAGAAGAATTCGATTGTAATGTTGAAATGGAAAAATACTCAGAAGTAATAGAGCAGCAAATATCAGATGAAAATAAAATTGAAGCTAAAAATGAAATTAAAGATCGACTTGAAAATGATATTAAAGATACAGTTAATGAATTAATAAAGATCTACTGGCCAGCAGCAGTTGACATTTCAAATGAGACGCAACAAGATATGATGAATATGTTTTTTGGCTGTTTTAACAAAATAGTTTTTGGGAATGACAAAGATTTACAGTTTCAGATCAAAGAAAATAAAAAAGATAAAGAGGCAGATAAAAAAAATGAAGAGGAAGAAAGAAAAGAACAGGAAAGAAAAGAACGGGAAATAAAAGAACTAAATGATAATAAATCAATTTATACTGCGTTGTTGACGAATATTAATAAGTTCATTAACTCCGCTCAAGCGCCAACAATACAATCATTAAAAGATATTTTTAAAGATGTTAAATTGAGCAATATTAAACGGACATCTCGTTTGAATAATTATGCTATATTAGAAAACGAAATCACAAATTTTATAGATTTATTAAACCAGGCAAATAAAAAAGTAAAATTAATAAAAGACCTAAAAGACCAAGGAAATCAAGAAGGACTAGCGCTATCTAATCTACTTTATTTGTTTACCCCAAAAAGTTTGACAGAAGATCAATTTAAAGTTTTTGTGAAGTTTATCGTATCGATGCAACACCATATAAATGGTGAAAATCTGCCTTTTGAAGATTTTGCTATTGGTTATGCAATATTATTAAAATGTAATGATAATGATTATGTGGGATGTACAAAAAGTATCTTTGAAACTTATATTGACGCTGATATCACGTCTAATGTGATACTTAATATAAGCTATTTGGTGGACAATTTTCTCAAGGGTACTATCGATAGTATACAAAGCAGCAAATCGGAAAAATTGTCAGATGAAGACAAAGAAGTAGTGAAAAAAGAGATTGTTGCTCTAATCAATGAATATGATATGTTTAAAGAAACTATTTATTCGGACTTAAGAGTTAATCTTACTGCTTGGGAAGAGTTAGGGAATCCGAGGGAATACATTGGAGCTAAAATTGTAGAAGGTCTTGATACATTTGCTAAAATCGGCATATTTATAGGAAATATAGAAGATAGGCAAATTTTCACTTATATAGGAAAAGAACAAGAAAAAGGAAAAGAGAATAATGAATGTTCAGAACGGTTTATAGAAGATACTACAAACTGGATTACAAATAAATTATTGAAAAAAAATATAATTGGCGAAGAATTAGCGAATAAAATTGGATTTCAAGGCGGCAAAAAAACAATAAATGTAAATGGTATAGACGAAGATCTAAATCAGTTAATCAACCCAAATTTGAAAAATAAACCTACGACAAAATCTAAACTTCCAAACATCTTTTTATCTATTACAATAATTTTGGCTATACTAGTACCTGTGGCTTTATTAAATGGAATTGGTGTTTTTGGATCTGGTGTTTTGATTTCAAAAGGGGTATCGTTAATTATTGGATTGATTCTTACATTCTTGGATATAGCGTGTTTTTGGGTTTATCGTAAAACAAATCAAATTCAAAATAGACCAGGATCAGGATTAGGAGGTAACTCTAGTAAAAAGATAAGTAGTAAGTTACAAAATAGTCCACTAGAAAATACAAATTATATGGATGTGGAACGCTATAAAAAAGCTGTTGAAGAACAAGAAAAACACGAAAAACAAGGCGGAGACATATTCTAAAAATAGAAGGCAATTAAACCAGAAACCATTTATCAAATATCTATCTAACACAAAAAAACAGATTAGAACTGTGAGTTAAATCACAATTTCTAGTCTGTTTTTTTTTGCCACAAAAGAAACGGCTTGACAAAAGTTTTTTTATATGTTAAAATATAATTTTAATAGCTAAATTTTTGAATCAGAAAATTTTAATTTTAGAGGTGATAAATTTTTGGAATATTTGCCACCGAGATATGA
>CAMVHY010000164.1 GCA_947167415.1 uncultured Clostridia bacterium | reverse complement strand
AAACAAATAATTTAATTATTATGTTGTTGATATGCGTAATAATAAAGTTGCTAGTAAATTTTATTATGGATAGTGTTTTTGGATTATTTTTAAGATGTGTTGGATCGAATGAAAAATTAGTTTGTGCTTTTGGTGGCAATGCAAATAAATTTAAAATTATTGGCTTAATGATCTCGAATGGATTAGTTGCTTTATGTGGAAGTATTATTGTTCAGTATCAAGGATTTTGTGATATTGGAATTTCGATTGGAGCTTTAGTTTTAGGATTAACAATGGTTATTTTAGGATTAAATATAAATCGGTTTTTAAAAATGTTTGGGCTTTCGGTTTGTGTTATGCTTGGCGCGATTTTGTATGAATTTATTATTTGTTTAGCGTTAAATTTTGGTTTAGATACGATTTGGTTAAAATTTATTACTGGAATTTTATTGATTTTGATTTTAATTTTAAAACGTGGAGAAAAATCATGATAGAATTAAAAAATGTTAAGTGTAAATTTATTTTTAATGATGGGTTGAATTTAAAAATAAATAAAGGTGAATTTGTTGTAATAATTGGAGATAATGGAGCAGGAAAATCTAGTTTGATTAATTTGATTTCAGGAAATTTATTTTGTTTGAGTGGACAAATTTTAATTGATGGAATGGATTTTAGTAATAAAAAAAATTTTGAGCGGAGTAAATATATTTCTCATGTGTTTCAAGATTTTAGAGCTGGAACAAATGGATTAATGAGTGTAAGAGAAAATTTATCGCTTGCGTTAAATAAAAATAATATTAATTTATTTATGCGGGCAATTAAAAAAGAAAATGATAATTTATTTAAAAAGATGATTGATTTGGATTTAAATAAAAAAGTTGATGAATTATCGGGAGGGCAAAGACAAAAATTAAGTTTGATTATGGCGATAACAAATAAGCCAAAAATTTTATTATTAGATGAACATACGGCCGCGTTAGATCCTATTGCAGCAAAAGAAATTATGGAATTCACGAGTAAAATTATAAAAGAAAATAATTTGACGGCTGTAATGGTAACGCATAATCTAAAAATGAGTGTTGAGTACGGTGATAGATTAATTTTTATGCGTGACGGAAAAATAAAATTTAATATAAAAGGCAATAGAAATTTAGAAGATATAATAAAAATGTTTGAGTAAAAAAACGGTAGGCTGGTTTGGTAGTATAGATTGTTGTTGTTTTTGTATAGTGAAAATGGAAATTATCGCATATTAGATTTTTAGATTTCTGTGATAGCGTGGTTTTTGATTTGATTGTATTTTTTGTTTTACATGTTTCATAAAAATATTATGGTGTAACGAGTAGCTTGTTTGTATATAAATCGGACAAGCTATTTTTGTACGTTTTTGTTAGGAGGTGTCGTTATGTCTCTTGAAAAAAATGTAAATGGTTTTAATAGTTCTAAAGGTTTTACAACAACAAAAACCGAGTTCCACAGGATCTTTCCTTTTAAAATTGATCTATTCAAAGCTATTTGAGCTATCGCGTGTGAAATTAGAGGTAGATGTGTAATAGGTTGAGATTTTAAATTTTATATTTCAAATGCGCTTTTTTATCGGTATATATTGGAGAAATTATGTAAGCATATTAATGATGATGAACACAAAACTGGATATAAAGATGGTTTTAAAAGGGAAAGTGTCACAGATCCAATTAAACGACTCTGCGGGTCTGGTACTTTTAATTATGCGAAATTATTGGATGATGAGATTAACACGAATGGGTTTACCCCCTCTTCTTTTAAAACCATAATTAGTGAAGATATAATTAGGGAAATAGGATATTTTTTATATTCATTGGAACTTTTTGTAATGTGGTTAAAAATGCGGATAAAAATCATGATTTGAACATAAAACTTGTGGAGATATTTTGCGGAGATATTTAGAAATGTTGAAGACTCGACAAAAAATGCCCAGAAGGTTTTAAGGGAAAGGGGTAACAGTTTTAAAGGAAAAGCACCGGTGCTTAACCCCTCTGAAAAATGTTTTGCCGGTTTATTTAAAGATTTTGACCTTAATTCAGAAAGTAGACTTGGTAATACACTTGAAGAACGAAATAAAAAATTGGCATTACTTTTAATTAAAATTGCCGCTATTGATTTTGGCGGTGATTATATGAGTCAAGATAACGATGTATTTTGTGATATTTATGAATATTTAATGGGTATGTATGCTTTTAATGTAGGACAGAAAGGAGGAGAATTTTTTACTCCACAAGAAGTATCTGAGCTTTTAACGAAAATATGTGTGCTTGGTAAAACACGCGTTAAAAATGTTTATGATTTAACTTGTGGCTCTAGTTCGCTTTTATTAAAATCTGCAAAAATACTGGGTAAAAAAAATGTTGATATGGGTTATTTCGGGCAAGAGGTTAATTCTACGACGTATAATCTTTGTCGTATGAACATGATTTTGCACGGAATTCCTTGTTCAAAGTTTGATATTGCTTGTGAGGATACGTTATTAAAATATATACATAAGGCTAATCAGCCGTTTGAAGTTATTGTTCAAATCCGCCATATTCTGTTAAATGGGTCGGTGATAATAATATAACTCTTATGAATGATTGTCATTTTTTTCCTGCGGGCGTTTTAGCTCCTAAAAGTAAAGCAGATTTTGCTTTTATTATATTATTATATATGCGAAGGCTTGGCTTGCAGAAAACGAAACCTCCGCAATTGTATATTTTCCGGGTATTATGTATCGTCAGGGTGCAGAACAAAAAATCAGAAAATATCTTGTAGATAATAATAGAATAGATTGTATTATTCAGTTGCTTGAGAATTTATTTTTTGGCACGAGCATAAGCACCTGTATTATGGTTTTGAAAAAAAATAAAAAAGATGATAGTGTTCTTTTTATTGACGCCGGCAAAGAGTTTGCAAAAGAGACTAAGAAAAACAGATTGATACAAAAAAATATCGATGATATAATAAAATTGTATCCTGACAGAAAAGATATAAAATATAAATTTAAACTCGCTACCTACGAGGAAATTGTAGAAGCAAAATATAATCTTTCGGTTAACACTTATGTAGAAAAAGAAAATACGAGAGAAGTTATTGATATCGATGAATTAAATAAGAAACCTGATGAAATCGTTGCAAAAAGTAATAGATTAAGGAAAGAAATTAAAGGACTTATCAAGGAGATTGATTAATCATAAGTGGATTGATAGATTGTTTGATAAGTGAGTATTATCTGGAGGGAGCGGAGTATTTGGCATCGTGCAAAGAAACTAAATTAAATGGGTTTAAGCAGATTGGTTATATATAAAAAAGCATTGGTCTCCCGATGGTGAAGTAAACCAATGCTTTATTTTATTTAAATTTCTTTGAATCTACTAATGGGGTTCCATTTTAAAATAAATGATGATTGCAAATAAAACGCCTGATATAAAACCAATTATATAATCGAGCATCATTTATTCTCCCATAAGTTAAATTATATAATCTCTGCCACATGGCCCGAAGGGCGATTTAATTGCGGTTTCACTGCATTCTTCTGCTTTGGTACTTGATTGTAGAGGTATAGCTCTTTTAATTCCATGTAGTAATTCATATTTTTGTTGACTTATCTCTAATAATTTTTCGCCAGTATTATTATTTAACG
>CAMVHY010000163.1 GCA_947167415.1 uncultured Clostridia bacterium | reverse complement strand
CTAGAACAGAATTAAAATAATTGACATGTAATTTATTCAATTCATCTATTAATTTTTGAAAATCATCTTTATGAGAATTAATATTTTTAGAATCAATTATATATTTCTCGTCGCCGCCATGAAAAATATTTTCATTTTTAGCTTCTTCATTCATTTTTTACTCCCTCTTTTTATTTACAAAAATATTCATCAGCAAGAAAAATGATGTTTCTTTTCGATAACATTTTTTTTTGCCAACGTTATTTATTTTAAAACAAAATTTTTTATTTGTCAATAAAAAAACAGTCGTTTTCACAATTGCACTGTTCTTTGACCATCTACTAAATTTCATATAAACTATGCGCCAGTTTCCATATTTTTTGGGTGGTGTTTTCCATTTACAACCATTCTCTATTATGTAAAGCATCTTACACATAAATTTGTAGTTTTATATCTTTGCCGATTTCCTCGCTATCGGCATTAATCCCTCTAGCTTTTTATATTGTGTTTTTGTCAGTTTCATACTTCTATCTTATCACTTTTCTCTTTGCTCAATATATTTTTATTTTATGTGAACGCTACCTAGTGCTACGCAAGATGAAATTAATGAAATTATAGGGCAAAAAGATTTTTTCAATGCAATAAAGAAAATTAAGGAACACAGTGATTACAAAGATATCAATAATGAAAATTTTAAAAATGCGTTTCTTAGAGGAAGATTGAAGGCATGCGATTATAAATGGAAATTTGATCAAGATTTATTACAAAAACTACGATTTGATGAACAAATAATTATAATTTCTCATCTGCAAAATTTTGTTATCAAAGGAAAAAATCAGAATGATAATCAACAAAATCAGCAACAAAATGAATTTGTTATAAAGTATATAAAGAGACCAAAAGATTTTGCTAATTTATTAATTATACATTTTAGTGATAAAAACGGTAAATTATCTGATGACAAAAATATTAAAATCAAAGCAGAAAGAATTAATGTTAAGCAGTATGGTTGGATAATTAGCTTGGTGGATGGTTGCAATACATTTCAAAAGAAAATTATGATGTATGTAATATTCCTAATGATATTGTTGTAAAATTAGTTCATGTGGCAAGCCAAAAATGCGGTGGCTATGATTTTTTTATGATTTATCAAGTTTGGATATTGATGAACTCCTCGATTTTTATGTCAAATCGGAAGTACAGAACAAGATTGAAATTTCTGGCAAGAAAAATGAAAGCAATCAAGAAGCAATGAGTCAGGAAATAGTTAATTTAAAAGGAAAAAATATGTCATTAAAATTTGAGGTCTCATATAGGAGAGTAGTATGTGAACGTTTATCAAATAATTTGGATCGTCTGAGAAAAAGTAATAATTTGTTAATGCCAATTTATATTCTTTTATGTGCACTTGGAACTGTATTTGCTGGATTTATGTTATGGGTGATAAATTTCATATCTATGACTTGGGCTATAGTTCAAATGTCCATTTTCATCGTCAGCATTCTTTTTTTATTGGTTACTAATTTTATTGACACTGATAAACATGAAACATTTGATCAAATATGCAAAATTCTCACTTCTATATTGTTTTTAGCTAATCTTCCGGTTATTTTTGTGCAGTGGATTGTGTGGTTCGTAACTTTGTATTATATAGATCGTTATATTTCAAATCGTGTAGATCTTACTATGTATAATGATAATACAGAACACAATCCGCCACAAATTGTTATCAGTGCAAGGCGGAATAACAATATAGATGGTGATCAACCTGTTAATGGAAATGGTCATCAGCAACAAAATAATATTTAAGATCAGATAAAATATTTATTATCTGATATAAAAAGTTGAAAGAAAAAAGCGATCTTAGGATCGTTTTTTTGTTGCTATAAATATTTTTTTTTAAGTGATTTTTTATTTTTTGTTCAAAAATTTGTACTAGATAATCTCCACAAAAAAAAAAGAGAAAAAATAGGAACAAATTATAAAATAAAGTATAATAGATAAAAATAAAAAAAGGAGCAAAATAAAAATGGAAAAAGAAGATACTATTTTTATTTTATATGAACGCCATCTAGTGTATTACACTTTTTAAAATAATTCTGATCTGTTTTAATTTAAATTTTTATGTATCTTAAATTGCTTAATATGCTATTTTAGCTGTAGCTTTTAATTCAATATATTTCTATGATAAATATTTGAATAAAAGAAAAGACACCCCCTCAGTTTTAAACTGAAAGAGTATCTTTATAAAATTTCAAGCTTTTTAAATTAACTTGATGGTATTGGTCACAAAACGCTACCCTTTTATATCAAAAATTATTTTTCAGAACTTGCTTTGTTAGATTCAGAGTTTGATAAATCATCAGATTTTTCAATATCACTTTCTTTGTCTTTATCCGTTTCTTTATTTTCTAAACTTTCACCATCGTTTGTACTTTCGTCTGAATTATCATCTTGATTTTCTGTATCATCACTTGTCTTCGTGTCATCCGTAGAAATTTCGACGTTAGAATCATCTTGTGTATTGTCAGTATTTTCGTTATTATTATTTTCACCACAAGCAGTAAAAATTAACATTGCAACCATCAAAAATGGAATAACAAACAATAATTTCTTCTTCAAAAAAGTCACCTCCCGCTTTATTATGTATGCGCTAAAAATACGTAATATTATTTTTGCACATATCTTTTCTCGGCGTTTAAATGAATTATTGCGACCGAGATGGTGTATTATATCACGCAAAAAATAAAATGCAAAAACAATTAAGTCCATAACATACAAATAATTTTTTGCGTAAAACGCATTTTAAATCAAACATTTATTTCAAGTCAAAAAAAAATAAAATTTAAAGGAGAAATTGATTATTAATCTCAAGTCACTAGAAAAAATCGTCGCTAATTGTAAAAAATGTCCGCTTGCAAAAACACGGACTAATATTGTTTTTGGAGATGGAAACATAAATTCAAAAATATTATTTGTAGGTGAAGGACCGGGACAAAAAGAAGATTTAACTGGATTGCCATTTGTTGGTCGCAGCGGAGAATTGCTTGATGAATTGTTAAAGGAAATAAATTTATCGCGTAAAAAGATTTATATAGCTAATATAATAAAATGTCGTCCACCAAACAATCGTGATCCGTTACCGGGAGAAATTAACGCGTGCATAAATTATTTGCGCTGGCAATTTAAAATTATTAATCCGGAAATAATAATTTGTGTTGGGCGAATCGCAGCACAAAAAATAATAAAAAAAGATTTTAGAATTACAAAGGAACATGGCAAATGGTTTCAGAAGAAAAATATTGAGATAATGGCAACTTTTCATCCAGCTGCTTTATTACGAAATCCAAATAATTTAGTTTATGCGCGCGAGGATTTTAAAAAAATAAAATCAAAATTGAATCAATTAATTTTATAAATACATTCTTATGTAAAAAAAAATGATCGGCTTGATAATAAGTCGATCTTTTTGTGAAAAAATTTATAATGAGAAAATACAAATAAATTTTATATTTCTTTTATTTTAGCCACTATCGCAAAAATATTTTTGATTTAGGTAGTGTCTACACAAAGAAAGATAAAAAAGAGGAATAAACTATAAAGTAAATAATAATGGAGGTGATAAAGAATTATTGGAAACATGGAAAAAAGAA
>CAMVHY010000162.1 GCA_947167415.1 uncultured Clostridia bacterium | reverse complement strand
AGTACAATAAAAAAATTTCTATATCCAAATTAAATTTTTATAAACTTAGGGATTCGATTTTGAAAAACAGTATAGGAATCAAAACCGATTTTTTTTAGCAAATCACAAACTTTATTAAATTCATAAGCAATATAATCCGGATTATGTGCATCGCTACCGATTGTAATTATTTTTCCGCCAAGTTTTTTATATAACTGCAAAATTTTTTCGTGCGGATGTTGTCGCATAAAATCGCGTCTGAATCCCGAAGTATTTATTTCTATTCCTTTATTTTGTTTGATAATAATTTTAAAAATCTGTGTGAGCAAATCAAAATAGTCATCGGGATTAAAACTTTCACTTTGATTTGGAGCGTAACGAATTACATAATCCAAATGTCCGACAACGCTGTAATCCTTAAAAACAGTTAGATTTCTCAACATATCTGCAAAATAATTATAAAAAACATCTTGTTCAGGCATAAATCGAATTGCATGTTGAGATGCGATTATAAAATCAAATTTATGTTTTTGAAGAAAATCGGAAATTTGCTCGTGATATCTAAAGTCAAGACTGACTTCCGCCCCGATTAAAATATTTATTTTTGATTTGAATTCGGCTTTTAAATCATTAAGTTCTTTAAAATAATCTTGGACATGATTTTGAAAACCAAAGTCAGGAAATTCTACATGATCGGTCAGACAAATGTATTTTAAATTTTTATCCACCGCAGAAATAATTTGATCATAAATATTTGTTTTTGAATCAGGAGAAAAATTCGAATGAACGTGAAAATCTGCTAAAATCATCTTTTGCCTCCAAAAAAAATTTTAATTTAACCACACAACTTAGTTATAACATTTTTATTTTTGTAAACGAAAATATTTTTATTTTATGGGAGAAGATTTTTCATGGAAAAAAATTATAAGGACGATTTAATTTTAGGATTAGAAAAAATAAATGTCGAGTACGATGATGAAAAAATAAAAAAGTGTTTGGCATATATAAATTTTTTACTTGCATATAATCAAAAAATTAATTTGACGGCGATAAAAAATCCACACGAGGTTATTTTAAAACACTTTTTAGATAGCTTGGCGATTTTAAATTTTATTGAGATAAAAAATTTTCAAGTGATTGATATCGGAACAGGAGCAGGATTTCCTGGCGTGCCAATAAAAATTTTTTGTCCCGAAATAGAATTGACGCTTTTGGATTCGATCGAAAAAAAAATAAAATTTCTGTCACTTTTAAAAAATGAATTGGGTTTGCAAAAAGTAAATTGTATTAATGCACGGGCAGAAGATTTTGTAAAAAAAAATAATGAACGGGAAAATTATGATTTGTGTGTGTCTCGTGCAGTTGCAAAATTAAATGTTTTGAGTGAAATTTGTTTGCCATTTGTAAAATTAAATGGTTTTTTTGTCGCGTATAAAGGTTTTGAAATCGAAGATGAGTTATTAAAAGCAAAAAATTGTATAAAAAAACTTGGCGGTGGCAAAATAAATATAAAAGACGTTAATATTTTTGATGATGAAAATAAAAATTTTATAAGACATAAATTGATTTTTGTCACCAAATTATTTCACAGTGAGTCAAAATTTCCGCGGGATTATGTAAAAATTTTAAAAAAGCCGCTGTAAATTAAAAATAAACGTCGAAATTATCTCGTTAATAAAAAATCACACGAAATATAAAATTTGTTCGAGGTGATTTTTTTGTGTGCGAGAAAATAAAAAACAAAATGCAAATCGAATTTGTGAATATAAAAAAAATAAATGTGAGTCCATATCAGTCACGAAATTTTTTTTCGAATGAGAGTTTAAAAAGTTTGACAGATTCGATAAAAAAATATGGTTTGTTGCAGCCGATTTTATTAAAAAAAATAAGTGTTGATTTGTATGAAATTATTTCGGGAGAGAGAAGATTTCGGGCGTGTAAATTATTAAATTACGATGAAATTCCGGCGTTAATTTTTGATTTAAAACAGAAAGATTGTTTATGTATGGCTTTGGCAGAAAATATTATTAGAAGTGATTTGAATTTTTTTGAAGAAGCTGAGGGTATAAAAAATATTTTGATTGATTGTGAAGTTTCGGTAAATGATTTGGCGGCTATTTTAAATAAAACAGAAGAAGATATTTTAAATAAATTATATTTGCTTGGGCTTGGCAAAAACATAAAAGAAACGATATTAAAAAATAATTTAGGCGAAGAATTTGCGCTCGAGATATTAAAAATAAATTCTGAGCAGACACAAAAAGAAATCTTGGACAAAATAATTTATTATGGCTTGAGTATAAAAACGACAAAGCGAATCATAAAAAAAATATTAAATAACGTGCCTGAAAATAAATTTAAAAATAAAAATCATATTTGCGACCTGCGAATTTTTTTAAATACATTAAAACAAGCAATCGCGATTACAAATGCTTCGGGTTTCGATGCAAAATATAATATTACGCAAGATAATTTGTCCGAGATAAAAATTAATATTCAGATCAAAAAAAGACAAACAAAAAAACATGCCTGACGTCTGGCATGTTTTTTTATAAGCGAATCTGTAAGCCGGGTTCTGTCGCGAACGGTCATCTATCTTGACACATCGTCGCCGACATGTTCATGCGATTTAATAAAAACAAAGCGAGCAACTTTTTACGTTTTTAATCTTGCTCCATGTGAGGTTTACATAGCATGTTTTGTTGCCAAAACATCGGTGAGCTCTTACTTCACCTTTCCACCCTTACCGTTTAAATAAAAATTAAATATAAACGGCGGTTTATTTCTGTTGCACTAGCTTTGGAGTCACCTCCACCAGACGTTATCTGGCACACTGCTCTTTGGAGCCCGGACTTTCCTCATGTAATTTTTTTTTACACGCGACCGCTCAATTCACTTACCTTTTTATTGTATCACATTTTTTTATCAAGATTTCTATATCAATTATTCTTTATCAAATTATTTTGTTCAACTTCGTGATTGGGAACAATTTGTTGTTGCTGATTAATATTTAATTCTCGCTGTCTTTCTTCAAAATCAGAAATTTTTGTTCCTAAATTTTTATAATCACGGCCATTTTTAATTGCAAAACCGCAACAAACTATAAAAATAATTGCGAGTGCAACTAACGCCAAGATTAAAATTATTTTCTCTAAAAAAATTATCGCTAAAGCAACTAATATTAAATCAACAACAGCAGAAAAGATCATTTTTTTTATTTTGCTTGAAGCATTTGATCGTTTTTGTTTGTTGGTTTCGTTTTCAGCTTTTTTTAAACTATCTGTTACATTTACATTTCTTCCGTTCTTTTTAATTATTCCTTTCTTAAGCAGATCAAGCGCTTTGAATTGCTTAAAATCTTTTACCAACGTGAAGCAATATTTCTTTTTTAGCATGTTTTTAGTTTTCTCTTGAGCTTTAGCTTTAATTTTGTTTTTTCTTTCTTGCCATTTTTTTAAAGTATGAGATTCTCTCTCTTTATTTATTTTATTTATTTTTGTCTGTCGTTTCTCAAGTATTTCTTTTAATTTTTCTCTTTGTTTTATTTTTTTATCGTTTTCTTTCAAACTATCTGTTACGTTTCTTCCGTTCTTTTTAATTATTCCTTTCTTAAACAGATCAAGCGCTTTGAATTGCTTAAAATCTTTTACCAACGTGAAGCAATATTTC
>CAMVHY010000161.1 GCA_947167415.1 uncultured Clostridia bacterium | reverse complement strand
AACGTTTAAAAGCAAGGAAAGTATTCTCGATAATATGTCTAAAGCGATAAAGTTTGCGGTGAGACTATTGTCTCTTTTCTTCGAAACCTTAATTTGGCGTAGATCCCTCCACGGAAATCCTGTTTTAAGTATCAAAATAACCACATTGATAAATTTTTGATTATCTTTGGCTATGCCTCTATGTTGCCCGGGATGACCCGTTATACGTGCTTCTATTACCTCCCACTCCGCATCGCTTATATCAAATCTACGATACGTTTTCTTTCCATTTTTATTTTGCTCCTTTTTTTTTAATCCCCTCTATATATACTTTATTTCATAGTTTATTCCTCTTTTTTATCTTTCTTTGTGTAAACAGCATATAACAACAACACAAATTATAACCCACTCCATAACATCCCCTCATACATTTTTTAATCATTACTTTTAAAATAGATGATTAACGCAAATAAAGCACCTGATATAAAACCAATTATATAATCAAGTATCGTTTATCCCCCCCCGTATACCACCACATATCGTGTTATACTTTAACACATAAAAATAAGATTGCATAACAAAAGACAAGAGATGAATTTACTTATCTCTGTATGCTATCTTTTTAGTTTTTTAACACCAAAATTCAGTTTCTCATAAACAATTAATGGCTCGTCTATTTTTAACATTACACCAGCATTTTTAACTCCCTCGATTAAAATCATTTGTGAGGCAGAATTAATATCGGTATGAATTAATTTTATTCTTTTTGGCTCTAAATTATATTCTCGCATTAAACAAAAAATATCAACTAATCTTTGACTTTTATGTATCATAAAAAACTTGCCACCGCTTTTTAATATATGCGCTGAATTGTAAATTATATCATTCAAATTACATAAAATTTCATGTCGTGCAATAGCTTTTTCTTTATTTTTATTAATTAAACTCAACTTTTCGCTCAAATATTTTTCATACGGCGGATTCGTCACTACAATATCAAATTTATTTTTCAAAAATTTAAATCTCGACAGCTTTTTTATATCTCCATGAATTATTTTAATTTTATCATCCAAATTATTTAAAATTATGTTCCTTTTAGCTAAATCTACACACGTTTTTTGTATTTCAATGCCAATTATCTTTTTAAATTTTTTTTTTGCAACTAAGATAATACTTATTGCTCCATTTCCGCATCCTAAATCAATTGCGACGTCATTTTTTTTTATTTTGACAAAATCACATAGTAAAACCGAATCCATTCCAAAACAAAATTTTTTTGGATTCTGTATGATTTTATAGTTTTTATCACCAACGCTTAAATCATCAAGTCTTTCATTTTTTTTTAGCAAATTATTTATTTGTGACATAAAAATTAACCAGCCTATTTCAAAACTAATAACATAATTATCATTTAATTTTTTTTCTGTCAAGTCATTTATATTTATTTGTTCCAATGAATTTAAAAAATAGCAATCAATAAAATACATCATATGATAAAAATAAAAATTGACAATCAAGATATTTATCGCACAAACAATTTATTGATCGATTACGTTTGCAATATGAATCACATTTTTCAATACACAAAAAATAATGCTACACAGCTATTAACTATTATTTTTTTAAAATCTAGCAGAGAACCAAAAATCTTTATATGATGTTGATGTATCTTTCTTATATTTACAAATATTGTGACATCATTTCCGTTTTGTATTTTAAAATTTTTATTGTTTTCATAGTTGTTCTTCTTTGTTGAGCTTAAATATTTTGTCAAAACTCTTAAAAAAAAAATATTTTGTAACCGTTTTTTCGCAAAAAAAAATAACAACCAAACACAGTTATTATTTTTCTTTAAAAACAAAATCAAAAATCATGTGCGACTAATTTAATGCTAAAACAATTACATATCATTTTCAAATCGCTCGAGAATTATATTATTTTTATCAATATCAATATTATCAAAATCAATATCATCAATATCATCATCATATGAAACAATTCCTTGTTGTTCTGGTTCTTGTTCTGGTTGTCGTTGCTGTAATGCCTGCACCAACTCTAAGAATAAAATAAGATCATCTATGGCGAATTGGCCCCGTCCATTTAATCCGTTTACAACATCCCCTTGAACTTCGTTTCGTTGTATTCGTTGTAATTGTTGACTAAGTATTGGCGGCAAATTACTAGCTTTTTTTTTATTTTTAAACCACTTTTCTACGCTTGGACATTTAGCAAATTTATCTATAACAAATAAAATCAAAAATAAAACAATCGCCGACGGAACAGAAAACAATCCAATCCAAATTGCGCTTAAACATCCAACAAAAACAGAAAAAATAATTTTGCTTTTATTAAGCTTGGTATATTTATAAAACCTTTTAACTTGCACAGCAATTGGAATTTCAATATTACTGTTAAAAATATTTTCATCTTGAAACTTATTCTCTCTTCCGTACTCCCACAACGATTCTACAGAATAAGAATTGAGGTTCAATTTACATTTATATTTATGAGTGTCTTTATATTTTGTTTTAACTATTCCATAATTACCAACATTTTGTTCATATTCAACCTTGTGTACAACCGTAGCGTCTACAGGCAACCAATTATTATTATTTCTATCAAAATGCCACATCACCATGTTATTATTCGCGTCTCTTCGAATTTCAAAAATAGAACATTGCACCGGATTTAAAATTTTTGTTTCATCAAATTTTTGTCCAACATTAATATTTAATCTTTCCGGTGTCACATAAAAACGCAAAGCTAACACATCTTCCATTTTTTTATTGTGATTATTTATAGTCCCCAAACCCGTTTTAAATGCTCTTTTTGCTGTTATATCTTTTGGCCCCCGATCAAGATAAAATTCTCCATTCGGCTCAAACTGCATGCATGTATATATCTTCATGTTACCATAATCAATCGAAAGCCCAGTATCACTTTCAACTATTTCTTTCATTTCTTCAAGAGGATTATTCGGGTCATTATTGGTTTTTATATCAATACAATCTTGAGTTGCAAATGTTGTCAAAAATTTTCCATCACCATATTTTTTCTTCGGATACATTTCCCAAATGCTATTTCTCCCTGATTGCTCTATATCATTCCCGCCGAATAAATCTTTTAAAGCAAACGAAATATTTGTACGTTCCCATACTTTATTTAGAGGATTATATCGAGCTAAAAATTTATCTCCAGTATTATCAATCTTAAGTTCAAGCCATACTAAACTCGAATTATCAAGCGATGCATTTTTAGCTTCCTCTCCTTCTAATTTTCCATCGGCAAAACAAAATCTTAAACCATAAACGTCCTCATTATAAGTGCACATAGTCTCAAAAAAATTTTTTTCTTTTTCTTTATCTATTGTGCTTTCTAAAAGTATTATTGGATTAAAAGTGCCATCTAAAACGAAATCACCATTTTTTTCGTTTTGCTTATATAAGGCATAACATTCCTTGTTATCTATAAAATCCAAGTCAGAACGCTTGATTCTAATATAATACTGGCTATTAGCCGTCGCAATTCCGTTCATCAATTTGCCTGTTGTTCTAAAAATCAAATCATCGTTCTGATTTTCATTTTTATTTATCTCAATACTCGCTTTCACTACGAATACCCCTCCACTGTTTAACAAAATTTATTTTACCACTTAAAAAATTTAATGTCAATACAAAAATATATTTTTTATTTTT
>CAMVHY010000160.1 GCA_947167415.1 uncultured Clostridia bacterium | reverse complement strand
AATTCGACCTTGTTAAATCAAAAGTTGCTTTGGGTGGTTTCGGAAATGGGACAGTCTATGTCATAACAGATATAGGTAGCAATCTTAGTTATAGGAGCTGGATATCTAGCCTTGTTTGTGATGGAGAGGGTAATTATTTGAATGAAAAACATAGCGTACAAAATGATATTGTTATACAAAATTCAGATATCGATCAGACAAGTAGAGATCGATATAATAGAGCAGATATATCACAATATGACTTAATCAGAAGAAGCGCTATGAATTCAGTTGCCACACAAGATAGTGCTTATATACGAAATAAGGAATCATCGGGTGAAATTTTAGATCTAATTTTAAATCACATCGGTAAAACAATTCTTTTCCTTTTGAGCTTAGTTATTTTGGTTATTGCTTGGTATTTAAATTTAGTTTCTTCTTTGGTTTGTTTGATATTACTTGCTGTATGTTTTGTTTTATTTGTTGGAATTGCAATTTGGGATCAGAAAAAGAAAATATTGCCAGGACCAAAAAAAATATGGACTGGTTTTTGTTCTTATTTCGGATTTGATTGTTGCAAACGTAAAGAAAAAGAAAGTATTCCAGAGACTGACAAGAATATAAATCGAAATCAAATTTAGACGAAAAAAATTATTTTTGTCGTTAAATATAAAAGATATCGTCGGATAAAATCTTGGCAATATTTTTTTATAGCTAAGAAAAATTATTTTACGCTGTTACAGTTCCGATAACTTTTGCAGATGACCAAAATTAAAGCTTTTGCTGCGAACCAACGGCACTATGTTTTCTTTTGTTTTAGCAATTTGTATTTCAAAATCATCTTTGCAAGAAGTTTTGTTTTTCAAATCCAATTTCAGATCAAGCCTTGCCTCTATATTATTAATGCTTTCGTTTTGAGTTTCATAATATCCGATTTCGTTGATTTTATTTTTAACGTATTTAAATGGCGTCAGAAGTCCACCTGTTATAACAAATCCAAAAAACCAGAATACATAACAAGATATAAATTCGTCCGTTAAAAAGTCAGCAGCGTAGCAAAAAAAACTTCTGTCAGACGTATTAGACGGATCAGGATAAAATAAATGATTTATAACACCGGCACATAATCCTAATAGGTATCCACATAAACCGATGACAAGTGAAATCAAAAATAGTAATAAAGACACTACAAGCTCAACTACACCTAAAGTGATAAAATTTAATAGATGTAAAAATCCCTTTGTAATAGATAAAACTTTGTCTCTCATAAAATTCCTCAATCAATTAAAAATAACATTGTATAAAATATATATATCATGTTTTTATTTTTTTGTCAATACAATACCTAAATTGTTTTTCTGCAAAATAAAAAATACCGACTGAATTTTTATTTTCAATCGATATTTTTTTTATAGCCAAGAAAAATTATTTTACACTGTTACAGTTCCGATAATTTGCACGATTGTTGTTCCAATATTTGAATCTGTCGATGCCGGAACAATAATTTCCGGTCCCGTTGAATTTGGCAAAGTAATCGTATTTGTCACTGTATCTAAATTATATTGATCGGGTTGATAAGTGATTGTATTTCCGTTTGTTGTCGAAGTAACTTGCGTAATCAAAAAATTTTGTGGCAATGTGTCCGTTAAAATTATATTATCCGCTTGCTCATTGCCAAGATTGTTTAACGTAAAAGTATAAGTTAATGTTTCGCCTGAAGTAATCGTTTCTTTGTCAGATTGTTTTGAAATACTTAATTGCGCATAATTTTCGATATTAATTGTCGTCGAAGGATTTGGATCAACGGTTATTATCGTTCCTGAACTTGATCCGCCGTTTGCTGTTACATTTACTGAGTTTGTAATTGAATTTGTACTCGAAGATAAATTGCTATCAACTAAAGCATTATAGATTATCATGGCGTTATCTCCCGACAAAAACGGCGACGGTATTTGAAACGTTATTGATTGATCAGGATTAATTGTCGGCGTAATTTCAACCGGTGAATTATTTACATATAAAATCGCATTTGAAAAACTCATCGGTTTTACATTTGTATCTGAACCTAAATTATCAGTTAACGTTAAATTATATAAATCTCCACGCCCATCATTTTCGATAGATAAAATATAAGTGATGGTATTTCCCGGACGAAAAGTTTGATTTAAAACACTTTTGTTCGCTGTTAAACTATATTCATCCAATAAAGTTGTCGCTACGGTATTTGAAATTGCATTTTTTGAATCTTTTGCACCATTATAGTCATAAGAAACATTTGCTTGATTGTTTAAAACGGTTGGCATATTAATTTCCTCCTTTCAAAGAATATTAATAAGCCGGCTTATCAATAATATTTTATGCGGACAACTTTATTTTGTTACGAACAAATTTTTTAATATAAAAAAAAGCACTGCTGCCAAAAGCAATGCTTTTTTATTTAACATAATCTCAAAAATCTCAAACATTAAACCCTGATGAATCACTAAATTGTGAATACACATCGTTATCAATTTTTTTCTTCACTAAGGTTTAGTTTCGCTTGTTCTGGTTGGACATTTGATTCATTTATTTCAGATCCGCCTGGTGGAATTGGTTCGAAAGATTCGTATTGCTTTTTGAACACCTCAAAAGTTTGTTGCAGTGACGAAACATTATTTTTACTGTTTTCTGAATTCAATAAATTTAAAACTTCGATGTGCCTTTTAATTTTTTTAATTTTACCAACTAGGTAGCCAGTTAAAGTTCCGAAAGGAATAATAACCAAAATCCATGGAGAAAGAGTCGCAACAATATTTGCTATGATACATATGAAAAGAAAAGAAAACAAAATTCCAAGTAATCCTCCAGTTATTCCATATCGTTTGCCAATTGATTCAAATTCTTTTTCAAGTTGGTTGTATAAAATCTCAAAACCATTTTTTTCTTTACCACATTTTTTGTCGTAACAAAATTTAACAAATTTATCTGCACATTCTTCAAACTGACGAATTATTTCTTCCGCAGAAAACAAATCAAACAAATTCTCTCCGCTATACAAACAAAACAAATTAAAAACAAACTCACATTTTAAATAAAATCGTGGACGAAATAAGACGGTGTCTTTGTTTTTCTTTTGAAGTTTTATTTCTTTCCCATTCAATGTTATTTTGTTTGTTTTTAATTTTTCCCCCATCCAATTAAGATTTATATCAAATAAATCCATTGGATCTTGACCATTTTTCAATGCATATTCTATTAATGCAAATTGTTGTTCGGTACTTTTTATATTATTATGAAATACCTGTGCCGAAAAAGATTTACCTGATATACTATCTAAAAGTTTCATTCGCTTAAATTCTTTTAGAGACTCATCTGTTTTTAATACCTCTAAACTCATCTTTTCAATTTGATTTATTGTTTCTTCGATAGTATCTGAAAAACTATTTAATTTATCATTTTTAGGAATTATCTTTTTTGAATTTGAATTTTTCTCGTCTCCATTAATTTTTAAATGATCAATGTCATTTAATTGGGAAGGTGAATTTTTATCATTGTCAGATTGCAACAATTTTTGATAGCGAATATATTGTGCTAACGAAGTAAAATTTTTAATATCAGCATTTTTCTTATTTTGCACGTTTAAATTATCCATGCATATCCCTCCATAAAAATAAACAATTTTTACAACCAAACACAATTTTATTTTACAATATATTTTTTATATTGTCAAG
>CAMVHY010000159.1 GCA_947167415.1 uncultured Clostridia bacterium | reverse complement strand
CGATAAATTTTACAGGCAAACCGCGCTCATTAACGGCTAAGTGTATTTTCGAATTGAGTTCCCTTTTGTCTTTGATATATCCTGATTTCCACTGCGAGTTCCAACTGTATTTTCACATAACTCGAGTCTATTATTAGCCATTTAAAGTTTTTATCACCTCTCAGTATCTCAAATAATTTTTTCAAAATACCTTTTTGTGTAGACACTATCTAAAACACTCGATACTTTCATCGCTTATATTTATGTTCGTTGTATCTTTATGTATTTGTAGTTCTTTTAAACTTTTTTCATGTAGACAGTATCTAGAAACATGAAAATAGAAATAGACAAAATAGGCTCGGAACTCAGTGAGAATCTCGATAAATACAAATGGCCAGTGTGGCAAATTTTTTTGTGGTTATTAGGTATAATTCCGAGTTTAATATATGAAATCTGGCGCCGTTATAAAATAAATAATTTAAAAGCTGCGGCAATTAACAAGAAAAATAAATTAAATGGCGATATAGAAAAAATGTGGAAAGAAAAGGAAAAATTAGAACTTGAGCGCCTAGCTTTACCAATAAATTTTATAATTGAGAGACAGTTAGCATTTTTACAGGCAAACGAAGTATTTTTTAAGAATATGATTTTAAAATCAAATGATCCCAAATTTTTAGAACAAATCGCAGGTAAATCGGTTAATACTTTTTTGCGTGGAGATAATAATTTGGTCAATTCGATAGAAAATTATAAATTAAAAAACTCATCGGATTCCATGGATTCCATCAATATTGATAATAGCGATATTGTTGTATATGAAAAAAAATCCAGTGGGGGTGGAATGGAAAATACGCATCGAATAAATATAAATGGCAAAAACTATTTTACGAAGAAAGGAAATTTGTTTTTAGACAAGAAACTTGATAATGAAACCGAAGAACATATGGAACATTATCGAGGGAATCTTGATAAAAAAAATTCGCCTGCAAACGAAAGAGCTCAGTTGATTGATACAGCATCTCATGGATGTACAATGAAAGCATTTGATAGCTTTCTCGGACTAAATGTTTTGGTTGATACAAAATTAATTGTTGTACCAGACGGTTATGATGTTTTTATGAAATCAGCTGGCGGGGAAAATGCAGGCGATATTTTTTGGGGGAACAGTACAGTCAATAATTTTATGCAGGAAACGATATTGGAGGTTGATGAGCGTTACAGCGTTTTTATAAGAGATTCGGCAATAGAGAAATATGAATATACGGAACAAAAAAAAAATAGACTTGGGAACTTGAAAAATAATCCGTTATCGCCTGAATTGCAAGATGCGATTATTAAAATTAACTTTTTGGATTACTTGTGTACTAATCGCGATCGTTTTTCGACAAATTTATTTGTTTGGAAAAATGGATTACATGGAATAGATAATGAATTTACTTTCTTTACCAATGAAGATTTGAATTCACAAGCTTGGACATTATGTATTAAAGAAGATTTACCAAATTTAATTCCTTATGCAACCCAAGAACTTTACAAAATTGCAAAATCATTAATAGACGATAAAAACACTGATAAATTAGTTGATATTTATAAAATTTTTGCCAAAACAGCGAACGAAGAAAATCTTCTTCAAGGCGCAGAAAATATTCGTACACGCGCAAAAGAGTTATATGATCATTTCAAATGGCTTGAAGAAAAAGGCAGAATTTTAAACTCGGTCAAAGGTTTTAATTCGGAAACAGCGATTGATATTACAGAAAAAAGTTTAGTGCTTAATAAAACAAAAGATAATTTGGTAAACAACGACATTGAATCAATATGGCTGGCTCCCGAAAAAGAAATTGAAAATGCAATTGGAACAGCAACTGGAATGGGAGTACTTGGTTGGATTAATCCTGAAATTCAAAAAATAAATAAATCACAGCCAAAACAAGAAAATGGTTTGTCTGTAATACAGGAAGAAAACGAAGATCAAGATGATAAATATGATAAAGGTGATATTTTTTAAAAATAAATAACGGCGGTTATAAGTTTTAGTTTTTGGGAAAAATATATTTAAATGTCATAGTTTTTTTTGGGGATTTTAAAAAATTTAGTTTATAATTTCAGTGTCACGTTTTGTGGTGGCACTTTTATTTTACTTATTTAACGGGAGGAAAATTTTTATGAGTGACAGAAAAAAAAATCTTGATGATAATGAAACGGATTACAAAAAAAAAATAACTGCGCGACACAAAAGAAATAAAATATTTAGCATTATTTTGCTTGTGTGTCTTTCGAGCGTAATTATTGGAATGACGTTAGGAATTGGGTTTGGTTTTGCGAGCAGATTATTTGATAAATTTATGCAGGGCACAACAAAAAATAATTTTGTTTTTGATGAAAGCCAAATCAAAGATGAATTGGAGCAAAATAGTACGCCAAATAATATTTTTTCGAGTGAGTCCGAAAATTTGCAAGATATAATCGAAAATGTTTCGAAATCGGTTGTTGCGATAAATACGATTACGGAATCGATAAATGATGATATTTTTTCGCGATTTATTTTTGGTGACGGAACGCCATATCAACAAAAAGGTTCTGGCTCGGGAATAATTTTTTATAAAGACGACGAAAAAATTTATATCTCGACAAACAGTCATGTGATAAGTGGTGCGAATTCAGTTGAAATTGTTATTGATTCAAAACCGATTAAAGCAAAATATTTGGGAAAAAATATTTTAGCTGATTTGGCTGTGATTTATCTAGAAAAGAAAGATTTAGAAGAAAACGATTTGAATATAGAGAATATAAACACAGCAAAATTTGGTGATTCGGATAATATTCGTATTGGTGAAAAAGTTCTTGCGATTGGAAATGCAATGGGCGAAGGAAATTCTGTAACAGAAGGAATTATAAGCGTAAAAAACAAAGAAATTACAGTCGACGGCAGAACATTAAATATGATTCAAGTTGATGCTCCGATTAATCCTGGAAATAGTGGCGGGGCTTTAATAAATGCAAAAGGCGAAGTCATTGGAATTACAACAGCAAAATACGCAAGATTTACTGTCGAGGGAATGTCATATTGTATTCCGTCGAACACGGCGAAATCCGTAATAGAAAGTATTATGCAAGAGCCAAATAAACCTTATTTAGGAATCAGAGGCATTGATATAACAGACAATCTCGCAAATAATTATGGTTTGCCAAGGATTGGTGTAATAATTGCTTATGTAGAAAAAAATTCGGTCGCACAAAAATATGGTTTGCAAATCAATGATGTGATAACTATGTTGGATGGCAAAAGCGTTAATAATATCCAAGAGCTTTCAAATTATCTTAGCGAGCGTAGAATCGGCGATGAAATAAAATTACATGTCATGCGGCGCGTGTCAGGTTTTTATCGTGGAATTGATTTAAATATTAAACTCGAGGAACATGAAAATATTGGCTTTTAATTTAAATAAAAAAACGTCACGGAAAATCCGTGGCGTTTTTTTTTGTACAATAAATTATTTTTCGTCTAATTTAAACGATAAGGATAGTCTCCATTCTCATTATGAATATAATCTAATTCTACTTTTTTTATTTTTCCGGGGTATAAAAAGTTTTTCTGATACTCTTTGTCAAATTTGTCAAAATCTCTAAGTTCACACTTCTCAGTTGACCAATGGATATCTTTTGATGGAGTACAACTGCAAGCGTATAGTCTCTTCTGTACTCCAATA
>CAMVHY010000158.1 GCA_947167415.1 uncultured Clostridia bacterium | reverse complement strand
TCGTGCTTATGATGCCAACGAAATCTTGTCTTATATTGCAAAACAAAACATAAAATCAGTTATTTCTCCAAAACGCAATCACATTTACCAGTATAATTATAATCGGTAGCTTTGTTGCTTTTATTATATCTTTCTTTGCTTTTAAACATTGGCACGGTACTACTGCCATTAGATACGCTAAAACACTCGATGGTTTCATCGCTTCTATTTATGTTCGTTGTATCTTTATGTACCTGTGTTTCTTTTAAATTTTTTTCATGTAGACACTATCTAGTTTTTAGACAGCAAATAAAAAAGGCCGCGAGTTAATTTTCATCCACGGTCTTTTTTTTATTTTTTTTGCAGTTAATTTTATATGGGCAATTTTTACATCTTAAACTTCTAACTTTTTTTATGCAATCCAAAACCACCAAACACAATAAAATAATTATTATTACATCCAAATTCTAGCGCCCCATTTTTTTATTTTTTAACACAAAAATAAATCTCCGAGATTATAAATCAAAAAACAAATTATCCACGCCACAAACATTTCTAGCAAAACTGCCAGACAGGTTAACTTATAAGAATTTAATTCGCGTTTTATAACACACACAGTTGCAACACACGGAACATACAACGAAATAAAAATCATATAACAATATGCTCCCAACGGACTCAAAATTTCTTTTAAATCATATTTTACATTTAAAAATAAAATATTTAGCGAGCTTATAATATTTTCTTTTGCAATAAAACCGCTTAATAACGCGCTACATAATTTCCAGTCATTAAATCCAATCCATTTAAAAATTGGCACAAATAATTTTCCTATAAAACCTAAAATACTTTCAGAATTATCTTTTACCAGATTTAATTTAAAATCAAAATTTTCTGCAAACCAAATTCCAACCGACGCCAATAATAATATACTTCCTGCTTTTTCCACAAAGTCTTTTACCTTCTCAAAAACGTTTTTTAACAAATTTTTAAATATAGGCAATCTATATGTCGGCAATTCCATTAAAAAATCATCAGCTTCACCAATTAAAACAAATTTATTTAAAATCATCCCAACCAAAACAAAAATTATTATTCCCAACAAATAAATACTAAAAACAATTAGCCCAACATTTTTTTCAAAAAATATGTTCGCGAGCATAATATAAATTGGCATTCGCGCACTACACGAAACAAACGGCAATAAAAAAATCGCCAGCGTTTTATCTCTTTTTTTTTCAAGCGTCCTTGTCGACATTATAGCTGGCACCGTACAACCAAATCCTAATAAAACCGAAATAATAGATTTCCCAGACAAACCAATTTTTCTTAACGGCTTATCCATAATAAATGCAACGCGTGAAATATATCCGCTGTCTTCTATAAAACATAAACAAAAAAACAAAATTATTATTTGCGGCAAAAAAACTAAAATCGCTCCAACCCCATGAATAATTCCATTTACAATCAAATCAATTAAAATCTTATTTACATTCAAATCAAACAAAACATTTTTTACCCAACTAACCAAATCATATTTAATAAATTTTTCTATATATCCCGAAAAAACTCTTCCACCAAGACCAAAACTCAACTCAAAAATAAAAAACATAATTAAAAAAAATACTGGTAACGCCAAATATTTATTTAGTAAAATCTTATCTATTTCAACCGAAAAATTAACTCTGCCATCTTTTTTTACATACCTATTACACAACTCATCAATAAATTTATATCTATCTCGCGCAATAATTTCATTCCAATTTTTATCTTCTATTTTTAGCTCATTAAACAAATTTTCTCTTTTAATATCAAATCCACTTAAAAAATTTTTATCATCTTCCAGAATCTTAAAAGCAACCAAAAGCGAACATCCAATTTTATTTACAATTTTATTCGCAAAAAAAAATTCTTCTGTCCCAAACAAAAAGCTCTTTGCTTTTAAATTATTATCAAAATCAAATTTATAAATTTCATTAAGTAAATTATCTAACCCACTATTTTTTGCCGCCGATATTTTTATAATATTTAGCTTCAAAAAATTTATTATGCCATTTAAATTTATTTTATTGCCACGCTTATCAAATTCATCTGACATATTTAAAACTAAAAAAATATTTAATCCCGTATCTATTAATTGCGACGTCAAATATAAATTTCGTTCTAAATTATTAATATCAATCACATTTATTACCAAATCAATTTTATTATTAAATAAATAATCGCGCGAAACAATTTCATCTTCGGAATATCCCGATAGAGAATAAATTCCTGGTAAATCAACCAAATTAAAATCTCTATCTTTTATTTTTAAAATTTTTTTTTTCTCAGAAACAGTAACGCCTGACCAATTTCCAACATATTCTTTACTTGCGGTCAATTTATTAAACAAAGTTGTCTTCCCGCAATTTGGATTCCCAACCAAAACAATATTTTTCATAATTTTATTCAATCCGCTAAATACACTTTTATATTTTTTGCCACATTTTTATTTAAGCCAAAAAGACATCCGCGTACGACAATCATAATTGGATCACCAAAAAGTGCTTGCTCCATAAACTTAATTTTTTCGCCACGAATAAAACCTAAATCATTTAATTTTTGCTTATAGACACCGTTTTTTATTTCCGCAATTATTCCAAAACCAAATTTTTTTACTTCCGTAAGCATAAAACTTTTTTTCTTATCCATTTAAATCCCATCCTTAAAAATATTTTTTAATCCAAAAGTTAGCCTGAGCTAACTTTTAAGCAAAAAACTAGGCCGGAAGGATTTGAACCCTCGATATCGGAGTCAGAGTCCGATGCCTTAACCCCTTGGCTACGACCCAACAAACAAAACTGGGCTGGAAGGATTCGAACCTTCGAATGCAGGAGTCAAAGTCCTGTGCCTTACCCCTTGGCTACAACCCAATAAACTTTTCGATAAACTGCAGTTGGGGGGACTCGAACCCCCAAGGTATAAACAACCATTAGATCCTTAGTCTAACGCGTATACCAGTTCCGCCACAACTGCCGAAATATCACATCAATCTCATTCTTGCACACAAAAACTTGTTTGTCAAGTTAAAATTTATTTTCGTTATGTTTTTTATCATATAAACATTACAACGGATCCAATTTATGCTCTAAAACCAATCAAAAAAAATTATTTTCACATCTATAATTTTATATAGATACGCAATATAAGTGAAGGTATATTATATAAAATCAAACCATTTACAAACTTTATAAATATAAATTATGCTCTTTTAAACCTATTTAAAACAAATTCAATATTTTTTTTATCACATCTACATGACAAATTAACCAAAATACTTTTATATCTTTTCGACTTTGCAAGTTTTAATGCATACGTAATTGCATGTGAACTTTCTAGCGCCGGAATGGTTCCTTCTTTTTTCGATAAACAATAAAACACTTCAACCGCTTCTTTATTATCGATCATACGATATTTTACACATTCGATTTCATTTAAATAACAATGTTTTGACCCAATTCCAGGATAATCTAATCCGCTTGCAATATACTGGTACTTCTTTTTCACCCTACAATAATTTATATTTAAAACCATGCATAATCCCATCTTTTCCATGTGTAATACTTACAGCATTTTCCTCGAGTCTATTTCTTTTTCATAAAGCTTCAACTCCATAAATATTTACCATTTTATCTTCAAAAAATCCGCTAGACAGTGCAGACAAAGGCGAGAAAAAATCAAACAAAGTAATAA
>CAMVHY010000157.1 GCA_947167415.1 uncultured Clostridia bacterium | reverse complement strand
AGGTTTTTTGTATCACATACTTTTTTCTAAAATTATTCTCTTTAAAAAAATTTTGTTTACTACCTGGCAAACAAAAAGCTTTGCTTTATCATCAATAATGAGTTTTGGTTTTTAGTAATAAAATCAATCTTGTAAAATTTTTTTCTTACTTGGTAAACGGTAATTTAGCGGTTGCTTGTGACAGAAAGTGGATAAAATGATGTCGGATTAAGTGCTGTACTTCTTGTTTATTATTTATTGCTTTGTTACTTCCTTTTATTTTTTATCGTCTTTGTAGACACTATCTAGCAACAAAATTCATCTCATAAAAATTTTATTTTTTACTTGACAAGCGATGGTTTAGTGATTGTCTTGTGATGAGTAGTAGATTAAATAGTTTTTTCTTTGTTTGTTGTTTATTATTTTGCTTGATTTTTTTGCCTTTGTCGATACTACCTAAAATATAATGTCTCAAATAACATGATCCAGCTTTGTTAGACATTGCCTATAGAATATGTTCCAAAACATCGGAGTAATTAAAGTGGGAATAAAATTTACGTTCCCAGTTGTTTTCCACTTTTTATAAAATCTTGTTTTTTAATATTTTAAAAATCAAAACTGAAATTATGGTACATACAATTGCTCCTGGGGTTCCGTTAGTTAAAATTACTGTCGATAAAATAATTAATATTGGTTTTTCGATTATTTTTTTGTTTGGACCAATTTGATTTTTTTAATGTTTTTCTATGTAAAAAAAAATCAATTGACAAATAAGTTTTTTTTGTATAATAGATATGTTTAATAAAAATAATTGGAGTTGATTAAATATGAATTTGAATAGTGATTCAGACGATAAGCTAGTCAATCGTCTTTCATATCTTTGTATGGATGAACTCTGGGTAAAGATTCAATCTAGTGGTATGCTGGTATGGCTGCCAGAGTATCGCTTTGATTTACTAGAACCTGAGAAAATAAGGGATCACTTATTTCGGGGTAAGGTTCTTGAAATTGGTGACTTTATAAAAGATGGCTTAAAAAATAATTTTTCTGCTAAAGCTATCAGTAAATTTGTAACCAGTAATGAGAGTATGTTTTTTGGTGCAGCAGGACAAATTTGTTCTGTGAAAATTGATGGAACAGAACAAAATGTTGAATTTGTCGATAATAAAAATTCACGTATTATGAAATTTTTGTTACTCATATTAGACATTTCGCAAGACGAAAATTTTCGTAATCCAAAACAAGAATTGACCATTGATTATATTTTAGAGTTGGCAAAAAATATTACTGATTATAAATTGTGTTGTCGATTTAAAATGGCAGCCATAAGTTACTTTTTGCCTGATGATAATGAATATATAAAATCACATTTGTCAAGTGTTATGTCGGATATGAAAAAATTATTTGCGCGAGAATTATCAGATGATAATAATGAAATTGAAACGGAATGCAAATTTAACATCAAACACATGATACTGGATATGTTGACAGCTAAAAGAAACCTTGTTCGTAAAGACATCGCAAATTTTAATATGGGTGAAAATAGTAATTTTATGCGTGCATTTGATCCTTGGACTTCGCCAGTAGAAAAAAAGGTGAATATTAATAAGACTCTAAGGCAATATCGCTTCATAAAATATGGTTCATATGCTTATTATCATGGTTGTTTGGATGATGACGTTTTCATAAGGCGAAATAATTTGCTAAATGGCAGTTTCGCAGACCAAAACAGTCAAGACTCTTCTGTTATTGTAAATGATCTTAATGAAATTGATGAAGGTGAACATGAAAGTGAAATTGATAATGTGCCAAGTTTTGTTAAAGACGATATTAAAAATTCTAAAAACCTAGATGATGGAATAAATTTTGTTGACGACGATGCAGATGATGATGATATAAAAGAATTATTTTTAATTTGGAGTGATGATAATTACTCACAAGAGGGACAATCTGATGGGTTGAATAATATTTTGGATTTTGCCGCAGATTATATAAAAAAACTCGTTGATAATGGAGATGAGTTTTTGAATTGGTTTACACAGCTTTTGTTCTTTGATGTCCGTAATTTGTTTTCAGATAAAGTTTTGCTAAAAAAAATTGACGAGTTGCTAAATGATCATGAACATAATCAAAATGATTATAAAATATTTACGTTAGTATTAGCCTTGCTTCAAAATAATAATGACGGATTACATTTTCCTTCTTCTTTCACTATAGCTGAACAGTTTGCTAATGAAGCTAATAAGATGGTTTTGCAAAAAAAATTAAATACAGAAATGAAATTTAAGTTATTAAATTTTGTCAGAAAGTACAGGCAATGCGGTGATTTAAACTTATTTAATGCCTTTTATGAAAAATTATATACGGTATTGTTTAGCGATGGTAATATTCGTTGGAAAATAGAAAATCGGCTTTTAAAATTTTATAAAAATAGATTTCATGTGAATAGTGAATCTAGCAATCAGTCAGTAGATTGTTTATTCAATCAGAGATATGATTTAGCAGATCATCAAGAACTTATTAATGCTTTATTTATAGGTAAACATAATCAAATTGTCGAGTTTATAAAAAATGGTTTAGAAAATAGTTTTTCTGCTCAAGCTATTAGCAAATTTGTAGTTGATAACGAAGGTATGTTTTTTGATGGAACAGAACAGATTTATTCGGTGAAAATTAATAATAGAAAAATAATAAATATTAAATTGATCGATAGCAAAAGTTCACGGATTATGAAGTTTTTATTACTCGTACTTGATATTTCACAAGATAAAAATTTTCGTGATCCGAAACAAGAGCTGACAATTGATTATATTTTAGAGTTAGCAAAAAATATTGATGATCATAAAGGCCGTTATAAATTTAAAATTTTAGCTTTGAGTTATTTTTTGCCTGACCGAAATTCATGGTTTGATGAAAACAAGAAACTGCATGAAATAAATCTTTCTCAGTATATGATAGATATAAAAAAATTATTTGCCGATGAGTTGTCAAAAGAAAATAAGGAAATTGATGAAAAGGACAGACTCGAAATTAAACGTATGGCAATAGATATGTTGACGGCTGAACGAGATTTGATTCGTAAAAATGCAAGTGATTTAAATTTGGGCGATGATTCTTATTTTGAAAAATATTGTTCTTGTTTAAAAGACGGAACTAAAAACTTTTTGTATTACCACTGCACGAATAAAACGCGTGTTGATCCAAAATCGCAATTTATTGATGACATATTTAATTTTTTTGAGGATGACATAAAAAAATCAATAAGTGATAAAGGTACAAATAATAACTTTTTTAGATCAAATGGTTTGTTGTTTTCAAATATTCGCAGTTTGGCTGATAACGAAACTTTATTACAAAAAATTAATGAGCTAATTGAAAAAAATCAAAATGGCCAAAACGATTATAAAATATTTATTTTAATTTTTGCCTTAATACAAGATTCTACGTCACCTGATTTTTACGTAGATAAATCAGCGAATGAATCTAAGTTAATCGATAATCCTTATGGTGGTCCTTATTTTCACAATGATATATTAAAATATTTAAGAAATGATTTATCTCCAGAAATTAAATTCAAGTTGTTGTTTTTCTTTTATAAGCAACTTGTACATGTACCTAAAAACAATGGAAAAGATGAAGCGTATATAGATGACAAATTTTTTTCTGAGAAAAATAAATTAGTCAATATATTTTATCCGAACTTTGAAGAATATATATATGATTTTTGTATGTATTGTAAAAAAAATAAAT
>CAMVHY010000156.1 GCA_947167415.1 uncultured Clostridia bacterium | reverse complement strand
TACCATTATTATTCTCTCTTTCTCTTCTTTACAGTATAGCATTTTTATTCTAAATTTTTATGAAATACCAGTATAGTAGTATTTCGTAGTAATTCATTAAAATATGGCGAAGATTACAATCTATTAAGTCAAACAATCCTAATTTTTATTTTGAACTACAAAATCAAACCCAAAAAATTTAATAACTCCCTTATGTAGTTTAAGCCATCGGAGGACGAGAAGCAAAAAATACTGAAACTTAACTAAGCCCCATGAATTAAATATTATTAAGTTTTCAAAAGCGCAAAACATTTGCAAATACAATCTGCATTAACTAGCTTTACACTTATAAATTCCAAAAACCATAAGGATTTAAGGCAGTAAGTGATAAAAGCTAATAAATGGCAAAAGTTATTAAAAAATAAAATTAACACATGTCTTGCAGACTCGAAATCGTACGTAAAATTTCTCTTACTGACATCCTTTTTATGTCAATTTTTTTGAGCTCTTTAATAATAATTCTATTTGCTTCTTCGTCAAACGGTTTTTTCGCCCCATAAAAAACTTCTTTGTTTTTATCTTTATTATTTTTATTCGCATCATTTTCATCCAGCATTAAAAATATTTCTTGCGCGCGCTTTAAAATTTTATCAGGTAGCCCAGCTAATTTTGCAACATAAATTCCATAACTCTGATTCATTCCGCCGGGAACTATTTTCCTTAAAAAAATTACATTATCGCCATCTTCTTTAACTGCAGCACAATAATTTTTTACTCCAAAAATTTTTCCTTCAAGCTCAGTTAATTCATGATAATGCGTTGCAAACAAAGTTTTACATCCTAATTCTTGCGAAATATATTCTATTACCGACCAAGCAATACTTAATCCATCATAAGTTCCTGTTCCGCGCCCAACTTCATCAATTATTACCAAACTATTTTTCGTTGCGCAGTTTAAAATATTTGCGACTTCATTCATTTCAACCATAAAAGTACTCTGTCCTGTTGCCAAATCATCAGAAGCTCCGACACGTGTGAAAATTCTATCTACGACACTTATATTTGCTTTTTCTGCCGGAACAAAACATCCGATTTGCGCCATCAAAACTATTAACGCAGTTTGCCTCATATAAGTCGATTTTCCTGCCATATTTGGCCCTGTTATTATTATCATTTTATCTTGATCCAAATCCAAATAAGTATCATTATCAATAAAATTATTATTCAAAAATTTTTCAACTACCGGGTGTCGCCCAGCTCTTATATCTATTTTTCCTTTTAAATTCATTTTTGGCTTTACATAATTATTTCTATCAGCTACATCTGCAAACGAAATTAAAACATCAATTACAGAAATAAAATTTGCTGTCTCTTGAATCCTACAAATATTATCTATAACTTTTTTCACGATATCTAAAAAAATTTTATACTCAAGCTCATTTATTTTTTCTTGCGCATTAATAATTTTATCTTCTATTTTTTTCAATTCATCCGTAAAAAATCTTTCACAATTAGCCAGCGTTTGCTTTCTTATATAATAATCCGGCACAAGATTTTTATTCGAATTAGTCACTTCAATATAATATCCAAACACACGATTATTTCTTATTTTTAAATTTTTTATTCCCGTTTTGTCTCGCTCTTTTTCTTCAAGATTATAAATTATTTGCGCCGCATGCTCTTTTACTTCTCTTAATTCATCCAACTCATTATTAAATCCTGTTTTTATAAAATTTCCCTCGTGCAAACTCATCGGAACTTCATCAAAAAATCCCGTATTAATCAATTTAAATATATCCTGCAAATCATCAAATTTGTTACAAATTTCTTTTACATAATCACATTTAAAATCCCTAATTATATTTTTTATATCAACCAAATGCTCAAAAGATTTTCCAAGACAAACTAAATCTTTTGCATTCGCAATATTATTTACTATCTTACTTAATAATCTTTCTATATCATAAACCGTATTTAACAATTCTTTTATTTCCTCGCGCGAAACAATATCTTTTAAAAACTCTTCGACCGCATCTAATCTTTTATTTATCTCCAAAACATTTATTAACGGTTGCTCAATCCATTTTCTTAATAATCTTGCACCCATTGCCGTCCGAGTTTTATCTAAAACCCAAACAAGTGATCCTCTTTTATTTTTATCCCTATTCGTCTGTGTCAATTCTAAATTTTTTCGCGAAGCAATATCTATTATCATAAATTCACTATCAAAATATTTTTTTATCAAACTTATTTGCGCCTGAAAACTTTTTTGTATCCCATATAAATAATCCAATAATGCTCCGGCAACAATAATACAATTCTTATCAAATTTATTATTCTCAAAACCAAATCCACTTAAATTAAAAACTTTAAAATGCTCACATAATTTCTTATTCGCATTATCAAAATCAAATGCCCAATCAAAATATTTTTCTGCTTTTATTTCAAATACATCAAAAAAAATTTTTTCCATGCCACATTTATTATTAATAATAATTTCCGCCGGATTAAATTTTGCGACCTCATCAATTATTTTTCTTTCATCCGTATTTTCTAAACACGTAACTAAAAATTCTCCCGTCGTAATATCAACCGATGCAATCGCACATTCATTATTTTTTTTATAAACACAAACAATATAATTATTTTTCTTCTCATCCAAAATATTCATATCCAAAATATTTCCGCGTGTAACAATTCGAGTTACTTCTCGCTTTACAAGATTTTTTGAATCCTGAACATTTTCCATTTGTTCTGCAATCGCAACTTTATATCCAAGCTCAACTAATTTAACTATGTAACTATCAACGGCTTGATAAGGAATTCCACACATAGGCGCTCTTTCTTCCAAACCGCAACTTTTTCCCGTCAAAGTTAATTCTAATTCTTTCGAAACTAATTTTGCGTCTTCAAAAAACAACTCATAAAAATCTCCTAATCTAAAAAATAAAAGACAATCTTTATGTTTATTTTTTAAATCCACATACTGACGCATCATTGGCGACAACGATTTCATATCCATATTTTATAAAACTCCCAATCAAAAATTTTGCTTTCTAAAAAAAATCAATATCACTGTTTAATACTACAAAAATTTATAAATCCAGCAAGTTAAATTTTAAATCTTTTAATCCAGCATTCCATTTTCCACAAAACTATAATATTCATTGCCAGAAATTATTATATGATCCAAAACTTCTATATTTATTGGCTCAAGCACAGAAATTATTTTTCTTGTCGAATCTATATCTTGTTGCGATGGCAAAAACGAACCGCCCGGATGATTATGCAATAAAACTATACTCGTCGCATGATATTTTAAAGCAATTTCGACTATTTTTCTTGGATATATTGGCGTTTCATCAACCGTTCCTTCTGCAACCAAAACAGATTCAATTAATTTTCTTTGGCTATTCAAACAAATAATAAAAAAATGTTCGACTGTTCTCCCAAGCATCAAAGCAATTCCATAATTACCAATTTTTTTTGTCGAATTTAATACAGGTCTATCAAGCAAAAATTTGCTCGTATAATATCTTCTTGCTACTTGTGGCATCATCGCGATTAATATCGCAACATTTAAACTCACTTTGCATTTTCTTGCAATAACATGTGGATCGCTATCAAATAAATTATACAACGAACCAAACTCTTTTATCATTTTATGCGCCAATTCATTTGTATCACGTCTTGGTACACAATAAAATAATAATAATTCAAGTACTTGATGGTCACTTAATGAATCCAAACCGCAATCCAAAAAATATTTT
>CAMVHY010000155.1 GCA_947167415.1 uncultured Clostridia bacterium | reverse complement strand
AGGAGCTATTAATAAAGATATCCATATAACTGGTATAAGTCCTAATAAATACAACAAGTGCATGCTACTCAATGCTGCATAAACTCCTATTACCGACCCGATAATATTCAACAATACTTTCACTATATTAAGAACTATTTTAAATCTATCGCTAACGTTACTTTCGAAATTTTTTCTCTCATCTAAAGAAAAATGTTTCTCTGGGTCGCTTGGCTCCATAAGCGACTGAAATAATTTATTTCTTGTTCCACTCATCCAATTTAAAACACCATTTGCAAAAAATAATATTCCGGATGATATAAGACCTATACTAAATAAAACAGATAAACCAGGTAGCAAACCAGCAAAAGCTAAAACGCCAAATAATATTAAAATTAATCCAAGTAATCCCGAAGACAAAACATCGAGTTTTTTTGCCCAATAAATTGCTTGATTCCTTTTCGTAATTCTCAAAAATTTAGCAATTGCACGCAAACCAAAAATTAAAGCCGAAGCACATCCTGCAGCAAATAGAATTGGTGCAGATACAAATGTAGTTACCGCAAAAAAAATTCCTAATCCGCACAACCCAGAATATATTAAAAATCCAGGCCAATTTGCCAAAGCGTGATATCTTTTTTCAAACCAACTAAGTTTCTTTTTGTTTTGTTCATCCAAGTTTTTACTTCCCATAAAAAATATCTCCTTTTAACAACAACGAACCAATAACACAAAATTTAATAAAAAAACTTATATTAAAAAAAATGCAAAAACGTGAAAATGTACCGCTATCAAGTCATTATACAAAATTATTTAATGCGCTAATTTAGGAGCAAACTTAAAATTTATGTCATGATTATTAAAAAAAATAACGCCTTTTTTTCTTGACATCTTTTTTTTACTCTCAAATAATAATTTTAAAACAAAATTTTTTATTTATTAATATGCAATCAAAATTTTTTTATAAAAATCAATATCATTACAAATTATTTTACCATAAAAAAAATAAAGCCAAAACTTTTCGGCTTTATTTTTATCATTCGTTAAGTAAAGCTATTAAATTTTTATTAAAATTCTTCTTTTCCTTCTTTTTCTTCTTTTCCTTCTTTTGTTGGCACGCATTCTTTTATACTTATAATTTCATTTTTCTTTTGATCATACTTAATTTTCAAACCTGTTTTTTGCAAACAACCTTTTTGCAATCTTTTTGGCAAGATATAATTCCACACAGAAAATAAAACTACTCCGACAAGAAGCAAAGCAACCAAAACAATCGTAATCGCTATGTGCATATTCAGCAAAAGAGTAGCTAATACAGCCACTAATAAAAATAAATCAATTATACCAATTATTATTCCGAACGGCGACCATGACGATTTATTACTTCCTGCTTTTTCATTTATTTCTATTTCTTCTTTATTTCTATCAGAAATTTCTCTTTCCAAATTTATTTGTTTTATTTCATCGGTAGTAACAATTTTGTTGTCATTTCCATTACCAGTTGTACCATTTTGTCCAAGGTTAATTTTGCTATTATCTTCTTTATCTTTATTTTCAATTTTAAATTGATTATCACTTAAATTACTTTTATCGTTATGAATTTCAATTTCAGATTTTATACGCTTTATATTATCATTATCACTAATTTCTAGCTTTGCTCTACTTTCAGTTTTGTTATTATCAGGCTGAGATTCTTTTTTACCTTCAGTTTGAATTTTAAATTCCGTTTCCGTCAGAATTTCGTTCTTATTGCTTTCACTTATATTAGAATTTTTTATTTCATTTCTATTTTGTACATCATTGATTTTATTAAGATTAACTGTTTTTGGGTTCGTTTTCTGTGTAATTTTACTTTTAATAATAATTTCGCTCTCATTTCCATTTTTATTTTTTTCACCAATAACATTTTCAATTTGGTTTATTTTATCATGATTATCAGCTTGAAAATTATTATTTATATCGTTTTTTATAGTGTTTTTATTTTGGATTTTGTCGGATGACAAATCTTTTTCTTTTTGTATTGTATTTGAATTACTATCAATTTTTATGTTGTTGATTTGATTTGCTAAATTAAATTTTGGCAGCTGGAAATTATTAATTTGAAGCAATGGAATTTTTTTATTTATTGCGTCATAAACAGTTTGCTGAACTGGATCAAGCGGAAAATTTAGATTATCCCATTTCCCAATTAATAAGCAACACAGACTATATTCATAACTATTAACTAAAGATTCCGGTTCTAATTTTTCGTGATTAACATCATAATAATTCCAAGTATCCCAATTTCTTTTGTATAGCTGAAAAATATATGGAAAAATAAGTTTTAATTCCATATCTTGAAAATAATCCCACAAAGTAACAGATACAAGTTTATTTTTATCTTTACTGTCTGGGTATTGATAAACCACAATTTTTTCCAACTCTGATTTTATTTTATCTTCTTTTGATTCATATATGTTGATGTCGTTACCGTCATTGTGAGACTGACAAAAGTATTTTATTGCTCGTAGTAAACAATGAGCTTCAGCACCGCTAATAATTTTATTATTTTTTTCGTTTTTGTCAGGGATTGCAATTGTTTCATTGTTTTTAAGATATAAATATTCCGTCGGACCTATTTTTGTGTATTGATAAACATGTCCTATTTTTGAATTATTTGAAGTATAAGTAGCTTGAAATATATCCAAAAAACCATTTGGTTGATGAGTAACCGAACTATCATTATAAAAATTCCAGCCATCAGCATAGCAATTCAAAAAACAAACAAAATGTGCACTGGCTCCATTCCAGAGACTGCTATTGCCAATATGTTCTACAACAGAACTCAAACAAAAATAATTTGAACCCGATTTGACGATTTCGGGAACTGCTACGTTTACGCGATTTTTCTTATTTTTATCCCTATCAATATATAAAGTTACGTGACTCCTGTGTTCAAAGATATTGTAAGAAATGTTGTTTTGCGTGGCATCAACAGGTTTATTGCATGGTTTGCAAAAGTATTGATTGGTACCTGTCAATCGTGGGGGCTGATTAAAATTACTTAATAACTCATAAAGCGTTAGCATTGGCGTTTCCTCTCTGGTTTGCAAACGAATAATTTTTTTTTCACATGACAATAATACTGGTAATGAGTTGTAAGGATTATCAATTTGTGCACCATAACTCTGGTGATTATCTTTGCAAATAATCGAACGTACGGCAACTCCATACATAGAACTAGAAATATAACTTCGGTCGTTAACAAAACGGAAATTTAAAAAATTATTTCTCACAACAGCACAATTGGTTTGATCTCCTCCCATAGGTTCAATTATGCCATTATCAAATGTATGAAGCGTATGCCTCAACTCATGATTAAAATTGAGAAGGTCTTTTGAATCATTGGCTTCGTTTTTGTCAAACTGTTTATCTGCCTGTCTTAAACTGTCTCTCAAATTTTCCGCCATTATTGCAACTTTTGCCCTTAAATTTGATTTTATATTCAAAAGATGTACGTCCATTATAAGCCTTACATAACACACATAACTTAAATTATAATTATATTTGGCTTTTAGGTCATTATCCTGAAATTTTGTATAGCTGTCTTGATATATATCATTTAATACAAAAAAATCATCCTGATATGGAGATTTTAAAGTAAAATTAGATTTTTGATCTCGTTTAATCAAAACAGCATGTCCAAGTTTAAAATTAAACATCAAATTAATTGGATTTCCTAGTTCGGAAACATTTGCCGCGTTAAAATAACAGCTAGAACCCAAATTGTTATTGCCAACCAATGGCAT
>CAMVHY010000154.1 GCA_947167415.1 uncultured Clostridia bacterium | reverse complement strand
ATAAAGTTTATCATGTATTACCGATCATTGACGGAGGCGAAAAATATCTATCTAGCGAAGAACAAGCGCTCACACTGAAAAAGGAAAGTTTAATTTTAGAACTGATGAATATTGGGATAAATCCATTTAAAATAAAAGAATGTCTACTGAATAAAAATAATAATTTCAACAGTTTGGATTGGGATAAGATATGTAAAGATGCTGTGTATTTTAAAAAATACCGGGCAATCAGTTTTGTTTGATGGGAAAAGTCGGTGGGACATTCCGTTGTTATTTTTGAATTATATGTATCTCATAGAAACACTTGGAAATCAAAGTGCTAATAACGAAGTTACAGATTTGTGTTACAAAAATATTAGTAATGGTGAATATATTGATAGTTCGTACAAGGATGTCATGATTCCGTTTTTTTTGATTAGATACTTGGAATATAAATTTGGCAATCAAGAGAATAAAAATCCGACGGAAAACTTGTTGAAGCAGAAAAACAAAATCTTTGTGGACATTTTGATGAGCGATGATGTGAAGAAGATATACAATAGTAATCCTGATCCTGTTGGTGCAAAAAAAAGACTATTGAAACAAAAGACAAATGATAAAAATGTTGGGTTGCTTTTATATAACATCAAAGATAATTGGCGTCAGAAATTCGAGGGTTTTTATAGATTTATGATCCCAAAATTTTGGGAGATAATTGATGGTCTTCCAGAAGAATGTATTTTTGTTTTTGTTGTTGAAATGATGCGGGAAGTTACTTTGACCAGACAACAGTTAGATTTGGTAGAAGGAAAAGTGCAAAATAAAACTTTACGTTTGTACTTGGAAAAGTTTAATTACGATCCAGATTATAAAAAAGACAAGAAAAATATAATTAGAGAAGGCACTAAAATATCTTGGGCAAATTATTTATGTGAAAAATTATTTCGTGGAGTAGGATGGTTGCCAGGTATAATACTTGCCGCTTTTCTTTTGGCATTAGAGATACTTGTTGCAATTGCGTTTGCTCATTGGTTTATAACTTTATGTTGTATTGGTGCTGCATTTGTTATTGTTAAGATTTTGGTGTTAGATTGTATGATAAGAGACAAAAATAGCATATTTAGAAAGTGTGTTGATTTTATGCAATGGGCATATGATAAAAATGTTAGACGTCGGATGAAAATTTGGGCGTTGCATTATCCAGTAAATAATATTCCTGAGCCAGAAAATAAAATTTTGATTTCACTTAATGGGCAATCTAGCGAAATTAATTTTAAACAAGATAAACTTAATGAAAACGTAAATACGTCACCGAAAACAGAAAAAAACAACGATACAAAAGACAACAAAGATATAAAAGGCCCAGACAATAACAATTAGATTTTTAGTTCGCTATCTACTCAATTTATAAAAAAAAATCCGACACAATCGGATTTTTTATTTTATACATACGCACTTTAATTTTTATTTTTAACTTCTAAATATATTTTTGCACTCACTTCCGGACATAATTTTATAATTATAATTTTTGTCCCAATCGATTTTATTGGCTCGTCCAGAACAATTTTTTTCTTATCGACGTTTATATTTAACTGTTTAAATATTTCATCGGTAATCTCTTTTGAAGTTATTGCGCCAAATAATTTTCCGGTTTCGCCCGCTTTCGCAGAAAAAATAATTTTTTTGCCGTCCAATTTTTTTGCCAATTCTATACATGATTTTATTTCCTGTTCTTTTTTATATTTTTCGGCGTCATTTCTCGCTTTTAATTTTTCCAAGTTTGCTTTATTTGCTTCGATTGCCAATTTTTTTGGAAACAAATAATTTAATGCATATCCATCACTTACATCCTTGACATCAAATTTTTTCCCACTGCCTTTAATATCTTTTAATAAAATAACTTTCATAAAAATAAAATCCTCCCATAAAATCAAAAATACAATTTTAAAAACAAAATACATCTTCAGCGTCTAAATTTTTTTTTATCAAATTTATAAAGCTTGCCGCGTCTTTTCTTTTTCAAACTAAATTTTCTCACTAAAGACAAAATCCAAGCGACAGTAAAAATTAAAACACCAGCATAAACTAAAATTTTAAACGCATACCAACAAATTTTTTTTACAAGCTTTTTAAATTCCGATTTCGCAATTATTTTTTCATCCAATAAATTAATATCTTCTTCTGCTAATAATTTTTTTTTGTCTATCAGCTTATTTTTATAATAAATATTTACATATCCTAAACAATCATCTTTTTTTACTGGCGCTAAAATTTTTTTCGGCAAACTCAATTTTAATTTTAAATCGGATTTATTTATAACTTTTGGCACATGCAAAACTATATCATTTTCTAAAAAAACATTAACCGTATCTATATCAACCGTTTTATTTTTATACTTTTGCACCACCGTACAATTTTTTTGCAAATCATTTTTTTCCAACAAATTTAAATCATGAAATCCATTTTCAAATCCATAATCAAAAATTTTTTGTGTATCAATATAGCTATCAAAATTTTCTGCTTCCATAACCGCACAAATTAATTCCATATCATCTTTTTTTGCATAACTGACAAGCGTATGTTTCGCTTCATCAGTATATCCCGTCTTACCACCAATCAAATTTTTATAAAAATATTTGCCGTTGCTGTGAATCATTTTATCCGTATTATATAAAACTCTTGTTTGCGATTGTTTTTCAGTCGGCGGAATTTCATAGCGTTGTGTATTTATTATCTCATTAAACTTTTGAAATTCCGTTGCTTTTCTCATAATCAAAGCCAAATCATATGCACTCGTATAATGATTTTCATTATGAAAACCATGCGCATTTAAAAAATTTGTATTTTTGCAACCTAATTCTTTTGCGTGTTGATTCATCAGCTTACAAAAATTTTCTATATTTCCAGAGACATATTCTGCCAACGCATTTGCAACTTCATTTGCTGATGCAACTAATAAACCATAAAGTGCTTGCTCAAGAGTTAAAGTTTCCCCTTCATTCATTGCAATATGACTACTTCCCGGTTCAAGATTATAAATCGCATCGTGCGACATTTTTATTTTTTGATTTAAATCTTTCGTTTTTTCTAAAACTAAAAGTGCGGTCATAATTTTTGTTGTGCTCGCAGGAAATTTTTTTTCGTCAGGATTTTTTTGGTAAATCACAACTCCTGTATTTTTATCCATTAAAACTGCGCTTTGACAATTAATTTCCAAGTCATTAGCAAAAATTTTTATTGGAACTATTGCCATCGAAAAAAAATAAGTGTATAATAACAACGCGACAATAAATTTATTGATTTTATCTGTCGCAAAAAAATTTGTTTTTGATTTCATATTTTTTATTCCTTTTAGATTAAATTTTTACAGATAATTTTATCCCATATAAAAAAAAAATTAAACTCACAAAAAAAAATCTTAAATTAAATTTTGGATTAAATTAATTGATTTTTTGGAGGGAAATAATTTTGGACCGAGATCGCCTAAAAATATTGGCTGTATTTGTTTCTGTTTTTTTGATTTTATGTGGATATTTTTATTTTACGCAAAGAAACACAGTGATAAATAAGGTAGCAAAAGTTCAAACCCAAAGCTCAAGTTCAGAAATTTCTCAAAATCATCCAGAACTTGAATCAGCAGAAAAGATGGTAGATGGATTAAAAGTTATAACTTCGACAATTCATGTTGCAGGAGCTGTAAAAAATCCAGGAGTTTATAATTTACCATCAGCTTCAAGAGTTATCGATGCAATTGAAAAAGCAGGTGGGGCGACAGAAAATGCAGACTTAGATCAAATAAATTTGGC
>CAMVHY010000153.1 GCA_947167415.1 uncultured Clostridia bacterium | reverse complement strand
CAAAGAACATATTGTAAGGCTAGAGATTTCTGATTTATTTTGATTTGTGTTGATTTGTATAGTTGTATTGTTTGCAATTGCCAACATGAGAATTACAAAATTCACCTTGGTATTTCTATTTTTTCCCAGATTATTTACAAACTTGCATCTCGTCAAAACATCAAAATTAAAAAGTTGCGCCTCAGAAATAAAATTCACGTAGCTATAGATATGTTTGGTTTTTCGCGTGCTATGATTGTAAATGCCGTAAACATCTTTACTAATTTTTTTAGGTTTTATCTACACGTTGGCTTATTAGTTTGTTGGAAAAAAATACTACCGTATTTAAAAAGCAAGATTTTCTATCCTAATTTTTTTATTAGCCAAAATTATTTTTTTCGTGTTACCCAAAATAATTATTTTTGAACTTGTCTTTACATCATGATTTAATTTTTTGATTTGATTTGAAAAAATATTCCAATCAGAACTTTGATTTATCAAATTTAAATCATTAATCAGTAAATCATTTTGATACGCCAAAATATTTTCGCTACCAAATAGTTTTTCATAATTTAATTTTTGTTTTGGCAAAAAACCACCAATCAGAATATCAAAATCTTTTTTGTTTATCGCTTGAATATAATCAGCAAAACTTTTTTTATCCACAATCGCTGAAATATTGTATTCAGAAAATGATTTTTGAATCAAATTTGCAATTTTGATGCGAGCTGGATTTTCTTGGTTGACAAGAATTTTTATTTTCAAATCTGGATTAATATTGAGATTAATAATTTTTTTGACTTGTTCTTGCTCAATCAAATCAATTTTCGTGCTCAAACACGATGTTTCAATATTATTTTTTTTTATTATTTGATCGATCGGAATTATATTTTTTACGGCGTTATAAATTTGCTCGATATTAAACAAATTATTATTTGGGTTAAAAAAAATAAATTCGAGTTGATTTGTTGGATAAAAAATTTTGTTTGCATCAGTTTTAAATTTCCCAAGGTCATTTGAATCTGTTTGGATTAAATCGATTATGGATTGATTAAACGCGTCAATTTTTGTTTCATAATCCGGCACAATAAAAATATTTATGGTTTCGAATTCATGCTCATTGCCAAAATAGTTAGGATTTTTTTGAAGCAAAATATTTTTTTGTCGCTTATACATATTAATTTTATAAGCACCATCAGAAATTAAATTTTTTATGTTTTGATTTGAATCAGAAAAAAATTTTTTTGGTATAACAGGGAAGTTTAATAAATATATTGATGGAAAATTTGAATTCGCAAAAATTATCTTTAATTCATATTTAGAAATTTTTTGTGCCGAAATAATATTTTCGCCCGACACATAATAAATTGAATTCGGATCGGAGGATTTAATTTGTTGAATAGAAAATAAAACATCATCCGCTGTTAAATTTGTTTTGTCAGACCAAAAAATATCTTGGCGCAAAGTTATATTCGCAACATTCCCATCAAAATTAATTTCCGAAACAAGATTATTAATTGGTTTTTCGTTTTGAAATTTAATCATTGGCTCAAAAATTAATTTTAAAATATTGTCCATGTCAGAATTTTGATTTAATAACGGATTAAAATTAACTGGAATAACGAGTGCTAAATTTAAATTTTTTTGAGTAGAATTTTGTTGCGGAAAAATATTTTTCATGTAAAAACAAAGCAATAAAACAAAAAATAAAATATATGTAAGAAATTTTTTTCTTGCCACAAATAATCACGCACTCTTTTTTATTTTTTATTTTACTATAAGAAATTTAATTCTGAGAGCATAAATTTTTTGATAAAACTTAACACGCGCCAAATAATTTTTTGTTTCTTTAAACGGAATATAAAACAATTTTTTTTTATCATGCGAATACTTTTTAATCCATTTTGATAAATTTCCAAGCCCCGCATTATAAGCGCAAAACGCAAAATCATAATTATTATCAAATTTAACCAATAGATATTTAAAATAAAAGCAACCGAAATTTATATTTATATCAGGCTCAAATAATTTTTTTACATCATAATTTTTAAACTTAATTTTTTTTGCAATCCAATCTGCCGTTGTCGTCTTTATTTGCATTAAACCAATCGCATTTTTATGTGAAATAGAATTCGAATTAAATTTGCTTTCTGTATAAATAATTGCGCAAACAAAACTTGGATCAAGATTATATTTCGCCGAATATTTTTTTATCGAATCAAAATATTTTATTGGGAAAATAATTTTTGTTGCTATCACAAAGCACAAAAAAAATACTAAACAAAAAAACAAAATGCGCACAAAAATTTTTTTTTGCTTATTAAAATTAAATATATAAACTCGCATTTATTTTTCACTGCCTAATATTTTTTTAATTTTATTTTCCAAATCAATTAAATTCCCGTCATTATAAATTATTTTATCGGCAAATTTTTTTGCTTCGTCAAATTCAATTTGATTTTTTAATCTTATATTTATTTTATCTTGGCTTATATTATCACGCAAAATTAATCTTTGCTCTAGCAAATTTTTTTTTGCACACACAAGCCAGACTTCATCACAAATTTTATTTGAGCCGGTTTCAATTAAAAGTGGCGCATCTATTACAATCAGATCATAATTTTTATTTTCTGAGAGCACGGTTTCTATTTCAGATTTTATTTCAAAAATAATTGCTTCATGTGTTATAAAATTTATTTTTTTTATGTTCTCATCGGACTTAAAAACAATATCCGATAATTTTTTTCTGTTAATAGAAAAGTTATCGTTTAAAATTTCTACTCCAAAAGTTTTTACCAAACTTATATAGACATTTTTGTTATATGAAATAATTTCGTGGGCTATTTTATCCGCTGAAATCAAAAAAATTTTTTTATGCGAGCACAAAATTTTACATAAACTTGATTTTCCACTTCCACTTTTTCCTGTAACGCCAATTATTTTTATTTTTTTATTCACAAAAATCACATCTCATAAATTATTTTTCTATTCAAACCAAATAATAAAACAAAAAATTTATTCTCGAGCCAAAAATATTATTTATCAAAAAAACTATTTTTAAATCTAAGTGTGTTCATATAAAATAAAAATAGATTAACCAAAAAAAATGATAAGATAGATATATAAACATAAGGAGCTAGAGGTGCTAATACCGATAGCGGACAAGCCGTCGAAGATGTCGAACTACAAATTCATGCATGTAATGTTTTACATAATAAAAAATGCTTACAAATTAAAAACGTTACCGAAAAAATATGGAAATTGGCACACAGTTTATATGAAATTTAGTAGATGGGCAAGGAATGTTATAATCACGCTGGCTATTGTTTTTTTACTTTAAAACCTTGATTTTAGAAGCCATGAAAAAGCAAAAACTGCTTAATAAAGATGATTATATATTCTTTATTGGTAGTACAAGTGTAAGGCGAGTCCAGATGCAAACAGGAATAAAAATAATCAGTAACGGGACTTTTGACGTTCAAAAAGAAACCTGATAATGAGGTTACATTTATTTTATACATCTTAACGTCCATTTGTTTCCTGGCAACTCTCATGACATTCCCAAAGAGAATTGATTGAATCCATATATTCCAAAAATAATAATTGTCTTTTGATGGACAGATCTTACAAAAATGATAAAATTATGACTTTCGTCAACGAGCATGGGTTTTTCACAGTTGTTTCACCTAAAAAAATTGTAAGTTATCTTGGAACTACGATAAACACCTTTATAAACAGCGCAACAATATTAAACGATATTTTTTGAGATTAAAATGCTTTAGAAAAGTTTTTACTCGTTACAATAAGCTTGATTCTATTTTTATTTCTAC
>CAMVHY010000152.1 GCA_947167415.1 uncultured Clostridia bacterium | reverse complement strand
AAATGATAGACGAAAATAAAAAATCTTGGGGATTGTAAATTAGGTAATAACAATCTTATTCATTATGCTGAAACAATTTTTTCCATCTAAAAGTAAATTCTAAAAGTAAATTAAAAACGCACCCACTTTGGATGCGTTTTTTACATTTCAAAAGCTTATTCTCTCTCTTAATTAATTTCTAAACTCTTAAATTAATATCATATTTTTCTCTCAAAAAACTTACCATACTCTCCATAATCAAATTTATTTCTTCGTCTTTAAGTGTTCTGTCATTTGCTCTAAAAATTAATTTATAACCCATCGATTTCAAATTTTTATCCAAATTTTTGCCTTCATAAACATCAAACAAATCTATCTTTTTTAAAATTCCAACCTTATTTTTCTGCTTAAACTCTAAAATAATATTATAAATTTCTTTTGCCGTCATATTTTTATTTACCAACAACGCAAGATCTCTTTCAATCTCCGGAAACTTATTCAGCTCTTTAAATTTAACTTTACAAAATGCCCGATTATAAATATTTTCTAATTCTAAAACTGCCAAATAAATTCTCGACTTAATTTCTTGTGCTTCATCAAAATATTCGCCTAAATATCCGATATATCTTCCATCAACAAAAATTTTAGCCTGCCTATATTTATGCAAAAATTTTATATCACTCTTATCAAAATCAAAGCTAAAAATCTTAAGCTCATAAAACAAATTTTCAATTATTCCCTTCATATCAAAAAAATCTTTTTCACCATAAAATCCTATACACAAAACTTTTTTTTCATTAGCAAATTTTTCTTTATCACTATCACTATTCAACTCAAAAACTTTTCCCAGCTCAAACAAAACTCGCGCCTGATTTTTTTTATTAAAATTAAAAACCAAACTTTTTATCATTCCAGCGACTAAATTATTTCGCATAAAATTAAATTCTTCGCCCAACGGATTCAATATCTTCACAATCTTTTTATCCAAATCATTACCTAAATAAAATTTTTTACACTCTTCATAACTCGCAAACGAAAAATTTTTTATTTCAAAAGCTCCTTGCGCAACTAAAATATTTTTTATCTTATTATCTAAAATATTATTTTTATTATTTCCGCCGACATTATTATTTTTTGGCAAGCTCAAATTTAATTTCTCATATCCATAAAATCTCAAAATTTCTTCCGCTATATCCGCATCGCCCTCAATATCTTTTCTAAAACTTGGCACATAAACCACATCATTTTCAATTTTAAATTCCAGCTTTTCTAAAATTTTAACCATATCTTCTTTTAAAACATTTAATCCAAGCAAATTATTTATCTTATCCACATTCAAATTTATTTTTCTAAAACTATTTTTTTCCATCAAGCAAAAATCAAAAGTTTTACCATCAATCTCTCCGATATTCAATTTTTTTATTAAATATAACGCTCGTTTCATCGCAAACTCTGCCAAATTAAAATCAATTTCCTTTTCAAATTTTGCCGATGCATCCGTTCTTAAATTTAATTTTTTTGCACTCTGCCTAATATTATAAGCGTCAAAATTTGCCGCCTCTAATAAAATATTCTTAGTCTCAGAATTTATTTTAGAATTTTCTGCGCCCATTATTCCCGCTAACGCTAAAATTTTTTCATCATCGCTTATAACTAAAATATCTTTATTTAAATTTCTTTCTGTTCCATCCAACGTTTTTACTTTTTCATTTTCAAACGCATTCCTAACAATAATTTTCTTATTATTAATTTTATCAGCATCAAAAGCATGTAACGGCTGTCCGGTTTCAATCATTACATAATTTGTCACATCAACTATATTATTCACCGGATTAATTCCTGACATAATTAATCTATGTCTTAACCATTGCGGCGACGTTCCTATTTTTATATTTTTTATTTCCTGCGCCATATATCTTTTACATAAACCTTTATTTTTTATTTCAAAATCAAAATTATTTTCCCCGATATTTAAATCTTCTAATCTAAGCTTTTTTAAATCTTTATCGAAAACAGCTGCTGTCTCGCGTGCAATTCCATAAACCGATAAGCAATCCGACCTATTCGACGTAATTTCAAAATCAATAACAATATCTTTTAATTCAAGTATTTCACAAACATCTTTTCCTAACTCCACACCATTTTTAAAAATATAAATTCCGTCTTCTGGCGATTCAGGATATTGATTTTTGTTATACCCTAATTCCTGAATGGAACAAAGCATCCCCTCAGAAATTTCGCCTCTAATCTTTGATTTTTTTATTTTTATTCCATCTGCCAAAACAGAATTATGCAAAGCCACTGGAACAATTGCTCCTTCAAAAACATTTTTCGCTCCTGTAATTATTTGCAATTTTTTATCACCGATATCTATTTGCATCACAACTAATTTATCTGCATCCGGATGTTTTTTTATTTCCAAAATTTTTCCCGTTACAATCCCGTTTATCTTATCTCCAAAATATTTTATCGTCTCAACTTTTGTTCCCGCCATCGTTAATTTATCCGCAACTTCATTTACGTCTACGTCAAAATTAACCAATTTTTTTAACCATGAATAACAAACATACATAAAAACTTCACCTCAAACAAATTTTTTCTCAAACTTTAAAATTGCTCCAAAAATCGCAAATCATTTTCATAAAACAATCTAATATCATTTATACCAAAGCATTGCATTGCGATTCGTTCTAATCCCATGCCAAAAGCAAATCCTGAAAATTCATCCGGATCTATATTTACATTTTTTAAAACTTTTGGATGTACCATCCCGCAACCTAATAATTCTATAAAACCAGTGTTTTTACAAACTTTACAACCTGATCCTTTACAAACAAAACAACTTACATCCATTTCTGCACTTGGTTCAGTAAACGGAAAATAATGTGGCCGAAATCTTGTTTTTGTCTCTGTTCCAAATAATTTCTTGGCAAATAAATCTAACGTCCCACGCAAATCACTCATACTTATATTTTTATCTACAAGTAAACCTTCGATTTGATTAAACATTGGCGTATGCGTCGCATCAATTTCATCTGAACGATAAACTGTGCCGGGCGAAATAATTTTTATCGGCGGTTTTCTTTTTTCCATAACTCTGATTTGTACCGGTGAAGTTGCCGTAACTAAAACATGATCTTTATCTATATAAAAAGTATCTTGTTCATCACGTGCCGGATGTTTTTCATCAATATTTAATCCTGTAAAATTGTGTTCTGTATCCTCAATGTTAAATCCATTTACAACTTCAAATCCCATTTGAATAAAAATATTTACAATTTCATTTTCAACCATGCTTAACACATGTAATTTCCCTAACTTTTTATATCTGCCCGGCAAACTTATATCGATTTTCTCTGATTCAAATTTAATATTTTGTTCAATCTCACATAATTTTTTTTTGACTTCACTTATCTTTGATTCTAATTCTGATTTTAAATTATTAACTTGTGCGCCAAACTCTTTTTTATTTTCAGTCGCAATATTTTTTATCTCGCACATTAAATTTTTTATTTCTCCGTTTTTGCCAAAGAATTTTATTCTTAGCTCCTCAAGTTTTTTTAAATTATCAACTCCATCCAGCAAATCAAAAAATTTTTTTCGCAAATCTTTAAAATCAAACAACAAAATCAACCTCCACAATTTTTTTAATACTAAACTAAAAAGATATTTTATCCAAAAAAAATAATCATGCCAAAAAATAATAACATTTTGTTTTAGGTAACATTCGCATAAAACAAAAATAAATTGACAAAAAAGTGATAAAATAAAAAGATGAAGCTGGCAAAGAAACAATATATATAAAAAACAACAATCCCACAGTTATTAAAAGAACTAAATTGGCCTTAAATAATCTTA
>CAMVHY010000151.1 GCA_947167415.1 uncultured Clostridia bacterium | reverse complement strand
TTTTTTAGCGAACAAAAAAATCGAGCCATAAAATTTATGACTCGGATTTTTATTATCAACTAAAAATTTTAAAATATCTCACATTTGCTTTCATCTTTTTTCTTTTTTAGCTTTTCCTCTTGTTTTGGTTGTTCCTGTTTTTCTTGTTCTCTTGCTTTCGGATTTGATTCATCTTTTTTTATATTTTGATTTAACTTATCTTTACTTAGGAGAAATTGCTGAAATTTATCTTTTTGTTCTTGCGTTTGCAATGCGTCTTTAATTGCACTAAACAACCTTTGATCAGGATAATTTCTTATGTCGTAATCACCTTGACCAAATGCAAATGAATACAAATTAAGATTTTTAACCATATTTTGTACGAAATTTGTATAATCCTCGGCTTTCAAGTCTAGCTTAGATATTGTGCGTTTATTAAATTCTTCACGTCGTTTTTCCATAATATCCTTTGTTTTACACGAAATACGATCAATTTTCTCTTTATAACATCTGTTATTATCATTTAAGCACATAAATTTTATGAGAATGGAGTACAAATTATTTAGAAATTCCAGCCGTTCCTCACAATATTCAGGCGATACGCTTTTAATGTAGTCGACCACTTTTCCTTCAGCTCCTCCGTATTTGCTATAAAAACTACTAACGCTATCTTTATAGTTTTTAACAACATCTTCTATAATACTCGACAAGCTTGTATCAGCAAGTACTACTTCCTGCTGGTTATTAGAAATTTTGAATCCAAGCGCCTTTTTTATAGATTTATCAATTTGTGTAGATACAGTTTCTTCTTTAATTGGCTTTAGCTGCAAATTGTCTTTACTAAACAATTCTCTTATTTTTGGATACATTGCATAGTGAACTAATTTAACAACTAACAGCTGTACAATACTTTCAATACATTCTTGCTCACCTATAACTTTGTTAGAGTTTTCTGAATATTCTTTGATATCATCAAAAAGTTTGTTGGCAATTTCGCCCAGCGACCAATATATATATTTTAAATATGGTGTCCATTTTTCAACATCGTTCAAACTGTCAATTCTTTGTTTTTCTCGTAAAGGTAAAGTTATTCTATCCTGATGCAACTTGTGGTTGTGTTTCAAAATACCATTTGTTTGCTCACGGAAATTACCATTTTTCAAAAAGTCAAAAAGATTTTCTCGTATAAATTGTGATTTGATATTAAAAATGTCACACCTATTTTCTTGTTTTTTGGTTGGAGATTCTTTTTTGTCCTCTGCAACTTCATTAATTTTATTTTTACCACTCATATTTTTTCTCCTAAAAAATTATTTTTTTGTATTTGTTTCCAAATACTTTTTTATTCCAAAACAAAAAAATATATTTGTCAAGAAAAAATTTTTTTAGCGAACAAAAAAATCGAGCCATAAAATTTATGACTCGGATTTTTTATAAATTTTTTATCTCCACGCCAAAGCCGAAAGCTAATTATTGGAAACATCTGAAATATCTTTTTTATTGCTTTTGGCTTTATTTTTACTAGCACCAAAAACTATTTTTACTTGATTAGAAATTAAATCAACATGCTTATACGACGTAATTCTTTTATTATCAGATACAACAGTGAAAAAATTGTCGAAAACGCCACTTATTTTACCAGCTTGTTCTGTTTCACGACTTCCGCTAAATGAAACTAAAGTCACTTGTTCACCAAGATGTGACTTCATTTTGTTTTTCACAGCAAAAACATCCAATTTTGTTATAATTGGCGAATTTGATCTTCGCGGCATAAAAACTCCCCCTTTTGTGCAACGTTTTGAATTATAATATATTTTTATTGCGATGTCAAATATTTGACAAAAAAATCGCTTTTTGTAATTTGAATAACCTAAAAAAATTTATTTACCAAATATTTTTTTATGACACTAAAAAAGCCCATGTTTTTTTACATGAGCTCTACTTTTTGAAGTTTTGATGAATCAACTGATCCTAAAACATTTTTTATTTTGTTATCAACGATTTTTTCGATTAAATTTCGTCCTTCACCAAGATATCCTCTTGGGTCAAATTTTTCTGGATTCAAAGCGAAAAATTTTCTGATAGCCGCAGTCATTGCCAATCTTAAATCCGTGTCCATATTTATTTTACAAACTGATAATTTCGCTGCTTCTTTTAAAATGTGATTTGGAACGCCTTTTGCATTCGAAAGTTTTCCGCCGTACTGATTACAAATTTCAACACACTCCGGTTCGACAGATGACGCTCCGTGCAAAACAATCGGAAATTTTTTAAAGCCGGCATCTTCTAATTTTTGAGTAATCAATTTTAATCTGTCAAAATCAATTTTTGCTTCACCTTTAAATTTATATGCGCCGTGACTGGTTCCAATTGCGACAGCCAAAGAATCAATTCCTGTTTTTTCAACAAAATCAACTGCTTGATCCGGATCTGTATACATCGCATTTTTTTCGGACACATTTATTTCATCTTCAACGCCTGCTAACTTTCCAAGCTCTGCCTCTACCGTGATATCTTTTTCATGCGCAAATTCGACAACTCGTTTTGTTTGTCTAATATTTTCTTGATACTCAAGTCGTGAACCATCAAACATTACGGACGTAAAACCATTTTCTATTGCAAGTTTTACTGTTTCAAAATCCGGACCATGATCCAAATGCAAAACAACATTTATATTTATTTCTTCAGTTGCAGCCTGAACCATATATTTTAAATATTTTGGGCCGGCATATAACAATGCACTTTTTGAAACTTGTAAAATTACATCAGAATTATTTTTTTGCGCCGAATTTATAACTGCCTGAAGTATTTCCATGTTATTTATATTAAATGCGCCGACAGCATAATTATTTTCAAATGCTTGTTCAAGCATTTTTTTTGTATTTACTAAAGACATTTTTTATCACTCCTTATCTTTTGTTAAAAAATCACGGGTATGATTATAACAAAAATAATTTTTTTGGTAAGGTGGTTTAAAAAAATTTGTATCTCGTAGAAAAAATATAATCATATAAATAGATTATTGCCAAGAATGAAAAATAAATTAGCGACAAAAATATCAAACATGATATTGAAAGATGACTTTTTTAAAAAAAATGATCTTGATAAATAATAGCTTTGGATTTTATTGAGGATTTTGTATTAAAATAAACTGAATTGATTTTGTCGGAGTTGATTTAAATATGAATTTAGCGAATAAAATTACGATCACGAGAATTTTTTTTATTCCTGTCTGTGTCTTACTTTTATTAATAAATAATAAAATCGCGGATATTATTGCGATTTGTTTTTTTATTTTGGCGTGCGCAACAGATGCTTTAGATGGATATGTTGCGCGAAAAAAAAATTTAATAACTGACTTAGGAAAATTTATGGATCCGTTAGTAGATAAATTATTGGTGATTTCAATTTTAATCACACTTGTCGAGCTCCAAAAAATTTCATGTTGGATAGCAATAATTATTGTTTGTCGCGAATTAATTATTACGGGATTCAGATTGGTTGCAGCGAAAAAAAACATCGTGATACAAGCAAATTATTTGGGGAAAATAAAAACAGTTTTGCAAATGATAATGGTTGTGCTTATTATATTTGATTTTAAAAATTATTTTATGCTGGTTTTTAAGCACTTAATTATAATTTCGACAGTTGTATTTACTTTTTGGTCAGGTATAGATTATATCTACAAAAATAAAAATGTTTTGTCATAAATATTTTTTATGCACATTGATCTTTTTATCCGAAAAATAAAAAAGTCACACATTAAGTTCTGTGTGTTTTTTTTTTATGCGAAATAAAATTTATTGAACAGGCTAACTAAAAAAATAAGGCTAAATAGTTTTTGTCATATTCGTTATTACAAAAATTTTTGAATTAGGTATTAATAAATAAAAAATTTTATGTCAATATAAATGATACCATTGCGCGGTATAAAATTGATTTTTGATTTTTATTTGATACCATGGAAAAATTCTAAGCGCATGGTATTTGTTTATGGAAAATGAAAAAGCCCAGCTAAATTACAGGGAAAGGCATGAAATTATTCCAACACAAA
>CAMVHY010000150.1 GCA_947167415.1 uncultured Clostridia bacterium | reverse complement strand
ATTAATTTTTCGGATACAAACCAAGTATACATTATATCCAACTTTTCATTATAAAAACCTTGATTATCTTTATTGGTTCCTAGCATATGAACAATGCTCGATTTATAGTTTACATGTTTTTTCAAAATATATTCGCACTTATTACCGTTTTGGGGGAAATTCCATTGCGATGTCAATTTTTGACACGCATCGTGTACTATCTTACAAATATCGTTTCCTTTTTCTTTCAGAACTTTTACATCAATCAAATTTACACATTTAATCAAAATCACCGGTACAAGGTGGAAATTTACAAAACATAAACTTTCTTTTACGTTCTTAAATTTATCACTTAACAAATCGATTAGATCATTAAATTTTTCTTTAGTCTTGATAACATCTTTTGTGCACATATTCTCTATTATAAACTCCGTAGCTTCAACTTGATATTGCAAATTTTCCATATCACTTTGTTCCTTAACATTTTGTGAACTTGTAATATTTTCTAAAATACCTTTTAATTCACCAAAACTAGTTATTTTCATATCTGGATATTCATTCATAAAATGTTGACATATATAACTTTCGTTTGTTCCTTCGTCAGAGAAAATCCCTTTTCTAGTTATCAGATTTTTAAGCTCATCCAAAAAGTTTTTACCAACCCCAGCAAACATTAACAATCTCTCCTGACTTAATTTATTTTTTTGGCAATGCATATGCCTTTATAATTTTATAAAACCAAAAATGCGATGTCAAATTTTTTTTATATCAATATTGCTAACATGAAATAAAACATAAAATAAAAAACAAAAAAGAATCTAAATCAAATAGTAAATATGTTTTTATACCGGTGGATATAAATTCAAGCTTTAAATTCCATATGGATTATTATGCTAAATTTATATTTGAATTAAAAAGATTGGAGATAAAATTTCATGATAAAAAAAGTTTATTTGGAATTTACGGTTGGTAATTTTAATCAGCTGGAGCAAGTAAAAAAAATACGACAAATTGTTTTTGTTGGAAAGTCTAATGTTGGAAAATCATCGTTAATAAACACATTAATGAATAGAAAAAATTTGGCTCACGCAAGTAATTCTCCTGGCAAAACACAAACAATAAATTTTTATAACATCGAAGAAAAATTTTATTTTGTTGATTTGCCGGGTTATGGTTATGCTTGTGCTTCTAAAAAAAAAATTTCCACCTGGGGAAAATTAATAGAAAAATATTTGACTCAAAATAAATTGATTGATTTGATTTTTTTGTTAATTGATATAAGACATGTGCCTGGAGAAAATGACAAATTAATGTGTGATTGGTTAAAATTTTACAACTTTAATTTAGTTGTGATTGCAACCAAACTTGACAAAATAAAAATAAGCCAAACAGAAAAAAATATCCAAACCATTAGAGAAAAACTTGATTTGGAAAAAGAAATAATTTTACCATTTTCGAGCAAAACAAAATTTAATCGCGACAAAATTTTAGATTTAATTAAACAAAAAATATCAAGCGAAAAATAATTTTTTTACAGATCGACATTATTTTATGTCACAAAAAAAATTATCCCGATTTTTTTTAAGCGGGATATTTTTTTATTGTATATTTAAATTTTCATTTTTGAGTTTGTCACATTTGTTCTCGTCACAATATTCATTTTGAAATTCAAACTCAATTGTTGCATGATTTACTTTTGCTTCTAATAATTTTTTATGAGCGTCCTGTTTTATTTTTATAATTTGACTTTGATTTGTGGCGTCAGAAACTATTATATGCAACGTCGCAAAATTATTAACGCCGTCTGTCCATAAATGAATATGATGCACGTCCAAAATATTTTGATTTTCTAGCAAGATTTTTTTTATTTGATTAGGCGTTATATTTTCGGGAGCTTTATCCAAAAGTATATTAAAGATTTTTTTGATATTTTTACACGCATTAAAAAAAATAAAACACGTAATAAAAACGGATAATATTGGATCAAGAATCGGCAAATCAAAAATTTTCATTGCTATCGACGTAATTAAAACAACTAACCAACTTAAAACATCCTCAAGTAAATGCAATCCGACAGATTTTTCATTTATTTTCTCGCCTCTAAATGTTTTATAAGCAGCAAGTCCTTTAAAAAACAAACCGATTAAAGCTAAAAATAAAACTCCGTTGTAATCTATTGCTTCAGGGGCAAGAAATCTTTTTATTGCTCCAATAAAAATTAAACTCGCACCAAAAATTAATAATCCAGAATTTATTAATCCGCCTAAAACAGAAAATTTTTGATATCCATAAGTATAAAATTGATTTGGTTTTTGGGTTGATTTTTTTTCTAACAGCCAAGAAATTAAAATATAAATACAATCTCCAAAATCATGAATTGAATCAGATGAAACGGAAAAACTATTTGTTAATAAACCTCCAATTAATTCGATCGATGCAAAACATACGTTCAAAACTAACGCCAACCCTATATTTTTTTCAGCTTGGCTCGACATAAAATAATTTCACCTCAAAATTTATTTTTTAAATTTATTAATATCCACGCAAGAGCAGAATATATTATAAATATTTTTTTATGTCTATTTCTCATATTAAAAAACAAGTCATAAAATAATTTTTATGACAGGCAATAATTAAAATTTAAATTAATTTTATCTGGCTAGGAAGTGTTTACATGAAAAGAAATAAATAAGTAAAAGAGGATTAGAATAACATAAAAATACAACGAACGAAGACGTAAGAAATAAAGGCATCAAGAGTTTTAGCATAACGAGTAGCGATAGAACACAAACGTTTTAAAGCTTTAAAGCAAGAAAAGTATTTTCGATGATATGACGGTAACGATAAAGTTTATGGTTATAATCACGTTGATAAATACGATTATGATTTGGTGAAATAACTGGTTTTATATCTTGTTTATTAAAATGAGATAAAATTTCGTTTATATTGTAAGCACGATCCGCGAATACTAACGCTGCATTTATGTTTTCGATTAAATGAATAGCTTCCTTTTAATCGACGGGTAACCCATCCATAACAATAAAATTTATTGGTATACCATATTTATTTAAAGTTGATTACCATAGTTATGATTATTACTATTAATATCATCTTCTAAATATTTTCGTCTATTTCTATCTATTACTTCTTCTACTTTCGGCTCTATATCTCCAAGCTTGTATGGTACTTTTATTTTTGGATCATTTGTATAATATGTCTTTAAAAGAATAATACATAAAACTAAACACAATAATCCAACACCACCTGGGACTGTCATAGATACAATTGCAGCTGTTGATGACATTTCGATAAACCCCAACGCAAAATAATTTATGGCTGAAAGAGTACTTATTATGAATCCAATAGCAGTTACAATATCTAAAGCAATTAAAAACTTTCTTTGGTTGGTTTTGTTTGTTTGTTGTATAAATTCTTCTAATTTGCCCAACATCTCTATGTCTAATCTTCTACCTTTTATATCATTTTTATTTTTGCAAACTATGTTTGGTACAGACTGCTCAGACTGAAAAATTAACTGATTTTCAGTAACCAACTTTTTAAAATTACGAAAATCTTCGTCTTCAGAATTTATATTTTCAATGTTAGAAATATAATCTAAAAAATTTTTAATTCGTGCTAGCCATTTGGTAAAGTTTGAAAAATAATAACTACCAGCTTTGCCTAAAACAAACAAAATACTCCCCTTGAGATTTTGAACTTGCTTATTCTTATTAATAATTATTTGATACATTAACTTACATATCTTTATAAAATCATTATCTGAATCCAATTTTACTCCATTTTCACTTTCATTTTTTAGCAATTTATCAAATGGACCGAGTTTTATACTACTAGCCTTGCAAGACTCGGCAAAATTATCTAAAATAAGCTTTATGCTTCTATCTGACAAAATTAATTTATCAACATTTTTATCTGATAACTCCACCAATTTTGTCTTAAAATTAATCAAATCATCCAAAGAAGCAAGTTTTTTTTCATAAGTTACAACCATCTGATCATCTTGTTCTACTGTTTTTTTGCCCCATGCTGTTTCTACTTCGTTAAAACTAACAATTTTAAACTCACTAGGATCATTAATCTCCATAGTTTTATCCTCCAATTAAAAAAAAACAAACAAAAAATTTTTTAGCAACAAAATACCTTAACCGACCACCAAATTTTTTCAGCTATGTAATA
>CAMVHY010000149.1 GCA_947167415.1 uncultured Clostridia bacterium | reverse complement strand
AAAAAAACGGCAGGAGTATTTAGTGCCAAAGATTCTTATATTCCGATTAAAATAAATATTGCTGGAGTAATGTCGATAATTTTTGCGATTTCGCTCATGCAATTTCCTGCGACGGTTTATCAGATATGGCATTCGGACAAGTTAAAAAAAATTGTTGAGTTTTTAGATATTACTAATCCGTGGGGAACGCTGATTTATGTATTTTTAATATTTTGCTTTACGTTTTTTTATACGTCGTTTACTGTTAATTCGGTCGAAATTGCTGAAAATATAAAAAAGAGCGGGGGCTTTATTCCAGGGATTCGTCCAGGAAAACCAACTTCGGATTATATTCAGAATTCGATTAATAAATTATCTTGGATTGGCGCGCTATTTTATTCGATTGTTGCTATAATGCCAGTAATTCTTGAATGGGTATTTAAAATTAAAGTCGGATTTGGCGGGACAACTTTGTTGATTGTAACAGGCGTTGCTCTTGAAATCATAAAGCAATTAGATTCGCAGTTATTAGTACGCAATTATAAAGGTTTTTTAAGTTAAAATTAATCTGGAGGGATTTTTGTATGCCAATAACAATAAAAAGCGAAAGTGAAATTAAAAAGATGCGTGTGGCCGGAGAAATTACTGGAAAAGCCTTGGAAGTTGCAGAAAAAAATATTTGTGTGGGCATGACAACGCATGAATTAGATAAAATTATCGAAAATTATATTAGGTCTCGTAACGCTGTGCCGGGTTTTTTAAATTACAGAGGATATCCTGCGTCATCTTGTATTTCTATAAATGAGGAAGTTATACACGGAATTCCTGGAGAACGAAAATTAAAAACTGGCGATGTCGTAAGTGTTGATGTTGGAGCAATTTTTGACGGTTATTACGGAGATGCTGCAAGGACATTTATTTTGGGCGAAACTAGTGATGAAAATAAAAAGTTAGTAGAAGTTACTAAACAGAGTTTTTTTGAGGGGATTAAATTTGCTAAATCTGGATATCACTTGTTTGAAATTTCTGAAGCAGTTCAGAATTATGTTGAAAAAAATGGTTTTTCTGTGGTTAAGGATTATGTTGGTCATGGCATAGGAACTAATATGCACGAAGCACCTGAGATTCCAAATTATAAGCAAAATAGACGCGGACCAAAATTAAGTGCCGGAATGACTTTGGCGATAGAACCTATGGTTAATATTGGAACTGATCGTGTTATTTCTTTGGATGATGGTTGGACAGTTATAACAGCTGATAAAAAATGTTCGGCACATTATGAAAATACTATTTTGATTTGTGATGGCGAGCCTGAAATTTTGACGATGGTTTGAGAAAAAAGGTGATTTTTTGATTGGGCATATAGTTTATTCTAAATGTGGACATGACAAAGGAAAAATATTTGTTGTTATAGCCGAAAATGATTTATATTTATATTTGGTCGACGGCAGTAAAAGATTATTTAAAAATCCAAAGAGAAAAAAAATAAAGCATGTGCAAGTTACGAATTATATTTGTGATGAGATTATAAAAAAAATATCGAAAGGAAACTGTTTGGACTTAGATATAAAAATGGCGATAAAAAATTATGTAAATATAAAAAGCAGGGAGAGTGGGTAATTTGTCCAAGAGTGATGTTATAGAAATGGAAGGGACGGTTGTGGAAAAATTACCGAATGCTGAATTTATAGTAGAATTGTCTAATGGCCATAAAATTGTTGCACATATTTCAGGTCGTTTGAGAATGAATTTTATAAGGATACTTCCCGGAGATAAAGTTCGGGTTGAAATGTCTCCGTATGATTTGACAAAAGGGCGGATTGTATGGCGAGAGAAATAATTTTTTCGGGGGTGATTTGCTATGAAAGTACGCCCTTCAGTAAAAAAAATATGTGATAAATGTAAAATTATCAGACGCAAAGGAAGGGTAAGAGTAATTTGTGAAAATCCTAAGCATAAACAAGCACAAGGTTAATGATTTTTTATTTATTAATTTAGGGAGGGAGAAATTAAATTAAATGACAACGCGTATTTTAAATATTGATTTGCCGAAAGAAAAAAGAAATGAAATTGCATTGACTTATATATATGGCATTGGGCTAAAAAAATCACAAATGATATTAAAAAAAGCAGATGTTGATCCTGATATAAGAGTAAAAAATTTAGCCGATGCAGATGTTGCAAAAATTAGAAATGTAATAAATAAGCTTGGTGAACATGGCGAAAAATTTGAAGGTGAATTAAGAGCAGAGGTTGCTTTTAATATAAAGCGCTTAATCGAAATTGGTTGTTATCGCGGAATTCGTCACAGAAAAGGGCTTCCAGTTCGTGGACAAAAAACAAAAACTAATGCTAGAACACGTAAAGGACCGAGACGAACTATAGCGAATAAGAAAAAATAAATTTAATGGAGGTGTAATTAATTAATGCCAAAAGCAAAGACATTGGCGCAAACGAAAAAAAAACGCCGTAAAATAAGATCCGTTATTAATGGACAGGCGCATATTCAGTCCAGTTTTAATAATACGATTGTGACAATTACAGATGAACATGGAAATGTTTTAGGGCAATCAAGTGCCGGTGAGTTAGGTTTTAAGGGCTCGAAAAAATCGACGCCATATGCAGCACAAATGGCAGCCGAAGCAGTAGCAAAAAAAGTTTCGGATTATGGAGTAAAATATGTTGCCGTATTTGTTAAAGGTCCGGGAAGCGGACGTGAATCTGCAATTAGAGCGTTACAGGTGAGTGGATTAGAAGTTACGGTTATAAAAGATGTGACACCTATGCCACATAATGGTTGTAGGCCACCGAAACGCAGAAGAGTGTAGTAATTTATAAATAAATGGAGGGTTGATTGTGGCAAAATATATAGGAGCAAAGTGTAGATTTTGCAGAAGAGCAGGTAAAAAATTATTTTTAAAAGGCTCACGCTGTTCATGTGCGGCGTGTGCAATTGATAGAAGAAATTATCCGCCGGGACAACATGGTAAAAATAAAGTAAAATTGTCTGAATATGGACTTCAGCAAAAAGAGAAGCAAATAGCAAAAAGAGTATATGGAGTTTTGGAAAAGCAATTTAGAATTTATTATCGCGAAGCTGACAGAATGGAAGGCATAACTGGTGATAATTTATTAGTTTTGTTGGAAAAAAGACTAGATAATGTTATTTATAGATTAGGATTTTCTAGGTCACGTTCGGAGGCAAGACAGTTAGTTAGACATAATCATATTTTGGTTAATGGTCGTAAAGTTAATATTCCGTCGTGTTTGGTTAAAGTTGGAGATATAATAGAAATTAAGCGCGATGGTGAGCCGTTAGAATTATTTAAAATGATTTTAGAAGAAACAGGCGATCGAATCGTTCCGGAATGGTTAAATTGCGATAAGGATAATTATAAGGGTAGTATTGTTAGCGAGCCAAAGCGTGAGCAGATAGATTCTGATGTTAACATGACGCTTATAGTCGAGTTGTATTCTAAGTGATTTAAATAATTTCTGGTGAAGATATTAAAAAGTATAAGGGGGTTTTGTTTGTGCTAGCAATTAATAAACCTCACATAGAAATTATTGAGATGAGTGATGATGGGAAATATGCTTCATGCAGCGTCAAACCGTTGGCACGTGGTTACGGAGCGACTTTAGGAAATGCTTTACGAAGAGTTATGTTGTCATCGATACCCGGAATAGCGGTAAGCAATGTTAGAATTGATGGTGTCGTACATGAGTTTAGTAATTTGCCAGATGTAAAAGAAGACACTATGTATATTATTTTAAATTTAAAAAGATTGGCTATAAAAGATAACATGGGTAATCTAGATAATAATTATCTGGATGGTTTTGAAAGTAACAAGGCATTTATAGAAGTTTCTGGAAAAACAGAAATTACTGGTGCTGACATTGAATTAAGTTCGGAGTTTGAAATAGTTAATAAAGATTTGCATATAGCGACGTTGAGCTCAAATGATAGTAAGTTGCGCATGGAAATGACTTTGACAAGAGGACAAGGATATGTTTCAGCAGAAGAAAATAAAAAAATAAATAATGAAATTGGTGTAATTGCAATTGATTCTATTTATACACCGGTAGAGCGCGTAAATTTTTATGTTGAAGACGTGCGTGTCGGGAATATTACGGATTATGATAAGTTAGTTTTTCAGATTTGGACGAATGGAGCCATGAAAGCAAAAGAGACAATTGCTTACGCT
>CAMVHY010000148.1 GCA_947167415.1 uncultured Clostridia bacterium | reverse complement strand
CTTTTTATATTTTTATAAAACGGAATTATGACCCGAACATCAATATTTTTACTTCCTAATTCAATAGGCAAAGAACCGATTACATCCCCAAGTCCACCTGTCTTTATAAACGGAACCATCTCAGATGCTACAAACAAAATTTTTTTTATCATAATCAAAACCTCATCAACTAAAATCAAAATTAAGACAAAAAAATACTAACAACCACATAAAAAAAAATCAACAAAAAAATATATTTTTTGCGAGCGACATAAAAAATAAAAACTAGATTTTAAATCCGAGCAAAAAATAAAACGCCCAAAATAATTTTTTCCCGAACATCAAATTTTTATTTAAAATTATCCTGGGGGTATAAAATAAAAAATAAAATTTGCTTCAAAAAAAAATAGCAAACATATAAATAACTTCTTACATAAAAAATAATAATATCCAAAAAACAAAAATACATCTCTAAGCGCATAAAAAAAACGCCAAGACAATTTAATTCCTCTAGCGCTTAAAAATTAATTTAATCAAAATCATTTAACTAAAACTTATCGACGCCAAAGCTTGATTATTTTTTATTTCCACTGGTTTATCCGACGCAATAACGGTTCCATATTCCATAACTACAACACGGTCACAAATATTCATCATTAAATCAATATCATTTTCTATTAACACAATTGCCGTACTAAATTTTTTATTTACCATTTTTATAATATCCATAAATTCCTCGGCTTCATTTTTATCCATACCGTTTGTCGGCCTGTCTAATAATAAAAGCTTTGGACCACACGCAATTGCCCTGGCAATATCTAATTTGCCTTGCAATCCATAACTTAAATCCCCTGCTAATAAATTTTCATAATATTCTAAGCCAAACATTTTTAAAACGTTATAAACTTCATCCGATAATCTCTTTTCTTCATCAAAAAATTTTTTGCTTCTCAAAATAACACTTTTCAAACTATAATTAATAAAATTATAAAATCCGATTTTAACATTATCTTTTACACTTAACTCAGAAAAAATGCTTCCATTCTGAAAAGTTCTTGCGATTCCCAATTGGCTTTTTTTTTCAACCGAAAATTTTGTTATATCATCACCCTCAAAATAAATTTTTCCAGTATTTGCTTTATAAAATCCAGAAATTAAATCAAACAAAACAGTTTTTCCAGATTGTGTCGCCCCAATTAATCCAACAATTTCTTTCCCTTCGACTACAAAATCTAAATCTCGTATTATCCGCATATCATTAAAAATCAAATTTAATTTATTTAATTTAAGCAAAACCATAATCAAAACGCCTCCTTTACCAAATTTTTTTTTTCACGTCACTCCAAGTATCCATCAAAAATCTTTTATAATCCAAAATTAAACTTTTTTTCATAAAGATAATTACTAAAATCATTATAACTACATGAATAATAACTTTTAACTCGCTTCCAATATTAAAAACATACGGCATCAAACTAAAAATAAACGCCGACACAATCGAACCGATTATATTTCCAAGTCCTCCTATTATAACCATTGCTAATAATTCTAACGAATAACTAAAATCAAACATATTTGGTTCTATCACAGTCATTTCATGTGCATATAATCCACCGGCAACACCTGCAAAAAACGCAGCAATCGAAAAAACAAATAATTTACTGTGAAAAGTATCTATGCCACATGATTTTGCCAACATTTCATTTTGTGGAATACACATGATTGCACGTCCATATTTCGAATCTTTTATCACATAAATAAAAATAATAATTAGTGCCATAATTAAATAAACAAAACTAAAATTTGAATAATAATTTATCCCATGAATCCCTGACGAACCACCTAGAATATTTAAGTTTATAATTAAATCTTTTATTATTTCATTCGCGGCAATCGTAGCGATAATCAAATAATTTCCTGGAATCTTCATTGCCGGAGCACTAATTAAATATGCAAAAATCATGGCTGCCATGCCGCCTAAAAATAAACCGAACAAAAAATTTATAAATCCGGGGAAAAATAAATTTCTAGTAATAAAAACACAAGTGTAAGCCCCAATTGCCATAAACGCTGAATGCGCCAAATTTAATTGTCCTAATAATCCTGTCGCTAAATTTAAACTTACAACTAAAATTATATTTATCAATGCCAGTTTAAAAATGCCTTCCCAATAAAAATTTATCATTTCACTTTTTATTCCAATTAATAAAACCAAATAAATTCCAAATAACAACAACAGACCCTTATAACTCAAAAACCTTTTTGTCAATTTTTTCCCCTCCTTAAAAATTTTTTATTATTTATAAACAGATAAACCGCTAACATACAAAATAAAAAAATATCTGACGCTCCAGCCACCGCATAATTTTTTATTAAAATCTCAAATAATCCAACAGCAAAACCACCGCATAACGCTCCTATAACAGATTTAGATAACGAACCAGATACAATTCCTAAACCACCAATAATTGCTCCTATTAACGAACGTAATATAATCATATTTCCACTGAATGGGTCAGCCAACGAAAAAGTAATACAAAAAAAACTTCCGGCAATTGCAACTAATCCGGCACATATTCCATATACAAAACAGATTATTTTATCATTATCTATTCCCATAAGAGCAGTCGATTCCGAGTCTTCGGAAACTGCCCTTATAATCTTCCCTAATCGAGTATATTTTACAAACAAATAACCTGCCAACATGATAAACAAAAATACTAATAAACATATTAAATCCGTGTAATTTATTTCAATAATTCCTGACTTATAAGTTCCATTTACAGTATAAAATAATTTTTTTGGGTTAGCGCGAAATACAAAAACAAAAATATCTTGGATAACAAAAGATACTCCTATCGAAACTATTAAACTCATCATTTGCGAATGCCTTTTAACTAAGTCATATACATATTTTTTTATTAATAAATTAATAATAACGCAAACAGCAATCGCGACCAAAAGAGAAATCATAATTGGTACTTTTAAATCACAAAAAAAAGCAATCACATAAATACTTATTACAAACAGTTGCCCCATTATAAAATTTATCATTCCGTTAATATTTGCTCCAAGCGTTAAAGCTAACGAAATTAAAGCATAAATACTAGCCATTTCAAAACTATCTATGAGTTTATTTAAAATATCCAATTTACACACCTCCATAGCAAAAATTAATCATACAAATCAAACGCTTTCAGAAATTTATTTTGCCCATTTGATATTTCAACAATATTTAAATCTCTAATTGGATTTCTGTTTTCATCAAATTTTATTCGTCCTACCACACTATCAAAACTTATTTCATTTAAAGCTCTAATTATATCGTTATATTTTGTACTTTGAGCTTTTTCTATCGCATCGAGAAAAATATTACACGAATCATATGCCAAGGCAGAAAATGTACTTGGCTTTTTTTTATATTTTTCTTCATATGCTTTTACAAAAGCTTTATTTTTATCGCTTGGATTATCATAAAAATAATTTGTACAAAAATAAATTTGATTGGGAAAAAGCTTATCCGAACTTTGATTTATAATATTTTCACATGTATTAGGACCCAAAATTTTTAAATCTGGATTTTTATTTTTAATTTGGTCCAGAATCAAGGCTATATTATACGTGTAATCAGGCAAAAATAAAACTTCAGGTTTTAATATCGCAATTTTACTTAATTGCAAGGAAAAATCTGTATCGGAATTTAAATAATCTTGTTGAATTAAGATTTTACCGCCGCCTTTTTTAAAACTCTCTACAAATGCTTTGGCCAGCGTAACGGAATAATTATTTTCCTTGTTGTATAAGACAGCTCCTGTTTTATTTTCTAAACCCAAATCTTTTAAAGCAAATTTTGCCATACATTCGCCTTGCATTTTATCCGAACACGCAATTCTAAAAATATTTTTTCCATAGCTTGTTATTTTTTCCACAGAAGCTGTAGAAACTATTAACGGCAAAGCTTTTTTTTGTGAAACAGATGCCACATCTTCTGCTAAAGTACTATTCCCACAATCAATTATTCCACAAATATTTTTATTTCCGGCTAGTTTATTATAAAGATTTATTGCTTCGATCCTTTCACTTTTACTATTGGCATAAATAAAATTTATTTTTTTTCCAATAACATTAGGTCGCTGTGAGATTGCTAATTCAATTCCACATTTTTTGTCTATTCCATCAAGATAATAATCTCCACTCAAAGGGAATATTCCCGCAATGTCTATATTAT
>CAMVHY010000147.1 GCA_947167415.1 uncultured Clostridia bacterium | reverse complement strand
GATTTATATCATTTGTGCCATATTGTCGAAAATACATTTTTGAAATTTAAGCGTTTTGTCGACACTCTCTAAAATGGTACAATTCTTATAAAAAGAATGTTTAGAATCGATTAAAATTTACAAAAAAATAATTTGTATCTTGACAAACAAAAAAAATTATTGTAGTATTTATACGTTATATGAGTTGGTGTTGTTTTTTTTTGGCAAATTCTATTATTAAACTTATTTAAGGAATGTGTTACTATGCAGACTTTGAAAAAAATAGGAAAAACGATTGGTGTTTTCTTTCTGAATGTTGTTATTTTATCAATTGTTTTTCCAATTGTAGTTACTATTGTGAGTGTTGTATGTGGGATAATTTCGTCACTTGCAATCTTGTTTCTGCCTATTGCTCCTTTAAGTTTCGAAGGAAAATCGATGCTTGTATCCCCAGCCCATTTAACCAAGAACTTAAAAATTGGCAGTGCATTTGTTTACTTCCAATTTGCGCTGTTGTTTGTTCTCCACCCGCATTGTTTGCGCTAAGTTTAATTTTGCACTGGCATTTGGCGGCAACAGTTGCTTTGGGAATTGTTGTTTCGTTATCGGTAATAATCGTTGCCATATATCGTACTGTAAATTACTATAAAAAAGAAAAGAATTTTAAAGAAGGAGGAGAATCGTCTGAAAAAGATACGCAAATAAATATTACTACTGATTCCTTAGATAATGACGAAAATAATATTAAGCGTTGTAATTCTCTTCCGGAAAAAGATATAAATAAAAGCAGTTTTTATGATAACTTTTTTCAAGAAAAGCAAGATAAAAATAAAAATGAGAGTAGTAGTAATTCTTTACCGCTGGTACTACAACATAAAGAAAAATCGTAATCTCATCGATTTTTTTGTAAATAATAAAAAAATATCGCTATTCACTAGCGGTATTTTTTTTTCGTCATGAATTTTTTTTTGATCACGTAAATATAATAAAAATAAATCTGATTTTTTTGGAGTGAATAACTTGGATAAAAATAAAAATTTTAGATGGGATAATTTTATTTTTAATTTATTAATTGCTGAAGGCGGAGGATTTTTATCGAGCCTTTTGTCTGGAAATATTGGAGAAAAATATAATAATTTGGCGCGACCAGATTTTTCTGCACCGGGATTTATTTTTCCGATTGTGTGGGTGATTTTATATTTTTTATTGGCGCTGTCAAATTCTTTAATTTTAAATGACAAGCAAGCAAATAAATTATATTTTATGGGCTTATTAATAAATTTTTTGTGGCCAATATTTTTTTTCGGATTGGAATTAAGATTGTTTGCATTTTTTTGGCTTTTATTTTTGATTTTATTAAATATAATTATTGCTCGTCGGTTTTTTAAAGAGAGTTTTGTTGCGGGATTTTTGACGTTAATATATATTTTATGGCTAGTTTATGCAGGATATTTAAATTTTGGAGTTTGGTTGTTAAATAAATAAAAAATTTGTTTTGGAGAAAAAAATTATGGACGAGATGAGGAATTTAATAGAAGAATTAAATAAAGCGGCCGAAGCATATTATAATTTTGACGATAATATTATTTCGGATTATGAATATGATAAATTGTATGATCGGCTTTTAGAATTAGAAAAAAAGTTTGGTTTAGTTTTGCCGGATAGTCCGAGTCGTAAAGTTGGTTTTAAAACAGATAATAAATTTAAGAAAATAAAGCATACGAAAAAAATGCTTTCGCTGGATAAAACAAAAGATATTAATAAGCTAAAAGATTTTTTGGGAGATAAAATTGGATTATTATCATGGAAACTTGATGGGCTGACAATTGTTTTAGAATATGAAAACGGTTTTTTAAAAAAAATAATTACGCGTGGCAATGGAGAAATTGGTGAAGATGTCACGCATAATTTTTGTGTGTTTAAAAATTTGCCAGAGGAAATAAGTTATAAAAAAAAATTAATTTTACGTGGCGAAGCAGTAATAAGTTATAAGGATTTTAACGCGATAAATTTTGATTTAAATGATGAAGAAAAATATAAAAATCCAAGAAATTTAGCAAGCGGAATAATAAGAAATTTAAAACCAAAAGATATTTTTTATAAGAAAATTTGTTTTTTTGCGTTTGATTTAGTTGACGTCGAAGAAAATAATAATGATGTTTATGATTTTAAAGATGAAAGATTTAATTGGCTGAAAAAAATTGGATTTGAAGTTGTGAAATATAAAATTACGGATAAAAATAAAATTGCTGATGACGTAAAAAATTTTATTGGTGAGATAAAAAAATTTAAATTTGCTGCCGACGGATTAGTTTTAACTTTTAATGACAAAAAATTTGGTGACTCGCTTGGAGTAACACAAAAATTTCCCAAAGATTCAATTGCATTTAAATGGGCTGATAAAACTATTGAGACGGAATTATTAAAAATCGAATGGAAAACATCGCGTACGGGATTAATAAATCCTGTGGCTGTTTTTAAAAAAATAAATTTAGACGGAAGCAATATAAATAAAGCGTCGTTACATAATATAAGTTTTATAAAAAATCTTGAATTGGGAATCGGAGATAAGATAAAAGTTTATAAAGCAAATATGATTATTCCGCAGATAGCTGATAATTTAACGCGAAGCAATAATTTTGAAATTCCCAAAAAATGTCCAGCGTGTAATTTTATGACTGAAATAAAAAAAATTAATGAGAGCGAATTTTTGTTTTGTAAAAATAAAAATTGTAAAGCAAAATTAATTATGGGATTGGTTCATTTTGTAAGTCGTAATGCGATGAATATAAATGGTTTGTCTGAGATGATTATAAAAAAACTTGTGGATAATAATTTTTTAAGTTCGTATTTAGATATTTATGAGCTAAAAAAATTTGAGCAGGAAATAAAATTTTTTGGGATATTGGATGCGAAAGATCCAAATAAAAATCATAAGTTATATGTTAATTTGATAAACGAAATAGAAAAATCGAAACATGTTTGTCTGTATAATTTTATTTATGCTTTGGGAATAAATAATGTTGGTTTAAGTAACGCAAAAATTCTGTGCGATAAATTTGATTGGGATATAAAAAAAATAATTAGCGCGGATAAAGATGATTTAAATAATATTTATGGTTTTGGAAATATAATTGCTGAGTCGATTTATAATTATTTTAGAGAGAAAAAAAATTTGGATTTGATAAATCAGGCGATAAAAATTTTAGATTTTATTGATGTAGAAAAAAAAATTATGAGTAAGGTTTTAAATGAAATTAATTTTGTAATCACGGGAAAACTAAAAAAGTTTAAAAGCCGTAAAGTTTTAATAAATTTAATAGAATCAAATGGTGGACATGTTTTTAATAATGTGACTCGAAAGATTAATTTTTTGATAAATAATGATATAAAATCGAAATCAAAAAAAAATTTATTGGCGAAAGAGTTTGGTATCGAAATAATTTCGGAACAAGATTTTTTGGATAAATTTAACCTGGGCTAAAAAAATTTTAATTGCTGCTTGAGATAGCTGAAATTTATATAAAAAAAACAGCCATATAAAATAATATCTATATGACTGTCTTTTTTTTATTTTTTTCTTTCTTGTCCCCAAAAAAATAACGCAACTGTTCCCGGACCAGTATGACTTCCGATTGTTGTTCCGATATCAAAAATTTTTACATTGCCATCCAATTTCCTAAATTTTTTTTCAATCATGTCAGCCAAAATTTTTGCATCTTCATAACAATCTGAGTGAGAAATAAAACATTTTTGTGCATAACCCAAATTATTTTCTGCGTTCAATTCCATTTGTTTTAGAGTCAATTCGATAACTTTTTGTTTGCCGCGAACTTTAAACCTCGGTATTAATTTTCCTTCACAATTAACATTTAATAACGGACAAATTTTTAAAACTGTGCCAAACCACCCAGATATTTTTGAAACTCTACCTCCTTTTATAAAAAAAGTTAAATCGCTCGTAAAAAACCAATGATTAACTTTTAATTTATTTTTTTCCAGCCATTCATAAATCTCATCGATATTCTTATTTTCATCTCGCATATCCGCCGCTTTATCAACCAATAATCCATATCCAGAAGATGCTCCCAGCGAATCAATAATTAATATTTTTCTATCCGGAAATATTTTTTCCAATTTATTTTTTGCTATAAGAGCTGAATTAAAAACTCCAGAAATTCCTGATGACAAACTAATATGCAAAATATCAAGACCGTGTTTTAAAAACGTCGAAAAATAAT
>CAMVHY010000146.1 GCA_947167415.1 uncultured Clostridia bacterium | reverse complement strand
AAAAATATTTGACACATAAAATAATAATGGGTATAATAAAAAGGGTTTAAAACCCGTTTCTGCACTACGCGTTCTTAACACATGTGCACGTTAGCACAAGAAAAGACCCAATAGGGTCAAAAAATAAAAGAGAGTGTTCACTTTCTCTGAAGCAGACCACGTAAAATGTGGTGACTCACGATGTTACAATTTTTAAGTGTGAAATTATTTCATCGCTAGTTCTTGTCGGAAGAGCGGTGGTTTTTGTTGTTGTCAAAATAATTTTTAAAACATTTCTTAACAAAATCTAACGCTTGAAAGAAACTTATAACAGTATCAAGTACTATTTTTAATTTACTTATCAAGTCCATACTCACCATCTCCTTTTGGGGAAGTAGTGAGTCACCATCCATTTCCGCAACTGCTAATTGCATTATAATACTTTTTTAAATCTATGCAAAAAAATAAATCATTAAAAAAAATGCCCGTTAAAAATTATTAGCAACAGGTGTTCTTTATTTTTTACCTCTAATTATTTAGTCTGTTACCACATGACGACGATTTAATATAATCGTCCATGAACTTCCAGTCGGTTTTTCCTTTTGATTACAAAAAAAATATTTGACACATAAAAGAATGATGGATATATTAAACAATAAGAGAGAGTGTTCACTCTCTCTGAAGCAGACCACGTAAAATGTGGTGACTTGCAACTTTGAATTACAATTTTGTTAAAAACTGAAATCAATACCGCTCATCTTTGCGAGATTGAGAGCGGTTTTTTTTATTGTTATCGGATATTTTTTTATCGATTCTGTAGTCTATATACCAATCAATAAATTCTTTGACAAACATAATGATGCCAATGAACATAAAGATTGTTTCTGTTATCGTCTCTATTCTCAAACTTGTCACTTCCTTTTCAGGAGTTTACAAGTCACCGCCTATCTTTACGCAACTGCCAATCGCATTATAATACTTTTTTAAATCTATGCAAAAAAATAAATCATTAAAAAAAATGCCCGTTAAAAATTATTATCAACGGGCTTTTTTTATTTTTTTATATCCAATTATTTAGTCTATCACCATATGATAACGATTTAATATAACCCTCCATAAACTTCCAATCGGGTTTTCCTTTTGAATCAACGGGAAGTTTAATTATAGTATTTCTTAATCTGTCACCTGTCCATGATCTACCGAACGAATATTTATCGTATTCTTGACACAAAATAGTTGTAACAAAATGAGCGGTGTAAGAATTTATCCAATCAGCATATCCAAGATTTAATGAAGAAGCGCCAATAAAATCTGAATCTAAATATATCGCATATCCTGCAGAACCTTCTCCTTGTCCAATCATAGCAATACAATTACCTGGACTTATAAAATCTATATTTTCACTTTTTGCACAGGATTTCATTAATCCATTATTATTATATTTTGCTCCAATATAATTAATTTCATTGCCATCAATGAGGTTAGATGCATTATCACACTTGCCTTTTATAATACTGGAAAATAAATCTCCAACGCTAAATTCTTTCCAGCTATCAATCTTCAAATCAAGAGTCTGTCTTGATTTATTTTTCGTAATTACCATATATGCTAAATAATTATTAACTGCCTTTTGAAAATCAGCTGCAGATAATTTACTATAATCAGTTTTCATATAAGCTTCACAAAGCCATTCGTCATTACCGGACACAGTTTGCATAGCAGACATACCATCTTTAATTATTTTATTTCGATAAAGATCAAGCCACTCTTCCTCAATCTTTTTCCAAATAGAATTATTATTTTTATCAAATTGTTCAACGCGCCCGAGATTTTTCTTTTTCTTATGTCCATCATCTTTGTAGTACCCAAAAAAAGTTTTATTTACCGTACCATCTGAATTTTGATGTGGCTTGCCAAGCGTAAATATCATGCAACACACACTTGCAGATGCACCGGGAGAAAAAATTTCATTTGGTAACGTAAAAACTGCATCAAGCGTGTTGTCTTCTAAAAGTTCTGATTTCATATTTTTAATAAATTTTTTTGTTCCAATTGCTGTAGATACAGGGAGAAGAATTGCAAGTTTAACCTCTTTTTTTATTTCACCATTATTTATTCTTTCGTCATTCATTTTTTTTATAACGTCTGAGACAAACTTTAAAAATACCATGCCTTTTGTTGGATCTTCTTTTGCATCCTTTTTCCAGCCGAATTTATAAGATTCAGGAATAGTAATCGGTTTTGCGTTATACGGCGGATTCATCAAAATAACGTCGGGATTTGCCTCGCGAATAAAATCTTCGCTATCAAAAATATTTGTGTTCTTAATATTAGAATTACCATCCCCGTGAATCAGCATATTTGTTGTCGCAAGCCCAAACGCTTGTTCTTCTATCTCGATTCCATAAATATTGTTTTTGGCAATTTTTTTACACATCATTTCTTTTTGTGATTTTGTCAGCTTTTGTTTATTTAAATCTGCAAGTTCAAGAACCATTCCTTGTACCAAAAATGAACCTGAGCCACATGTTCCATCAAACAAACGTTTTGTATAATCAACACCGATCACCTTACACATAAAATGGGTAATATGATCAGGAGTAAACGCCTGGTTTTTGTCATCTTTGCCCTTATATTTATTAAATGCCGTAAAGAATAAATTCAAAATATCCTGACCTTCAGAGCTGTTTGTATTAATATATTTATATATATTCCACAAAATCTCATCGAGTATATCTAACCAATCAGAAATTTTTAGTTTCCGAATCTTTTGGTCGTTTAGAATATTTTTTTGCAACAATTCAATCTTTAACGTTTTATTATCAGAACCATCGAGAAGTTTTTCAAGAGTATCTTGAATACCATTCTTATTTGTTTCTCCGAAAGTCCTCCCCAATATTCTTTCAGTTCTTTTCTTGTATCTTCTGTAATCTGATTAATTCCTTTTGCACACAATACATTTTTAATATAAAGAAGAGTAGTACCGACAAATTGCGAACGAAGTTTCTCATCAATATCTTTTTTGTGAAGCGACTCATTAAGCGAATATGTGTTTTTCAAAACTTTTTCACGATCATTCTGTTTATTGGTTTCATTAAAAAGCTTTTCATAGTGTTCCATAGTGTCAAGTATAATTTCATCATTTAAAAAATGTTCGTCGTCGATCTCATGTTTCCAAATTTTAAATTTCTCATTTGTCGTATTTGCAAGAATACAAATAATTTTTTCCCCGCGATGTAAAGCTTTTTCTTCGTCAAGATATTCTCGCAACTGGTTTTCATCTTTTTTGGTGAAATTCTGTTTTGTTTCAACAAGCACAACCACATTTTTATTTTCAAAACGCATATCTAAAAAAATATGCTCAGGTTCATACCCAAGTGCCCGAATTAATTTTTCCTTAGAGCCTGCCTCCTTAACATAAGAATATTCTCCATTTTCAACATTAGAAGTCAGATATTGACCTCCAATCCGATTTATTATAAATACTCTCTTCATAAGAAATAATCAGCCTCCCAAAATTATTTTATTACATGTCAATATACAACGTTTTGCGTTACTCTTGTAAATTTTGTTTGACAAATAGTAAAAAAAGATATTAACCATAAAAAAACAATGAGTACAACCAAAAATAAAAGATGGTTGCAATCATCTCTGGAGCAAACCGCTTAAAAAACGACGGAGCATAACGATAAAAATTGATGTTTTTAATCTTGATAGTTTATTGTCACCATTTATTATCCGAAGAGTGATGCTTTTTTTTATTTTGGGAAAAAACATCAAACTATTTAATTTTTAATAATGAATATTTGCTGTGCCATGTCAAACCTTTTATTGAAAACTAAATCCAACTGAATAACAAAATAATTTTTTATCTGTTTTACATAGATTAATTTTGAAATTAAAAATTTATATTTACAATCGATAGTTATTTTTTATAAAATACTTGTGCGTTTATTACATATAAACGTATTGGTGATTCTGTTGTATAATTAAAAATTGCTTATGATAATTTAAATTGGAATTTTAAAAATATGTTATAATTGCAAACTGAATTAATGAAAAATATATAGGGGGATTTTTATATGCCAATAAGTATAATTGAGCCACGTGCTTTTATATTAGGATGTTCTGCAATTGGAGCAGGATTAGCCATGATAGCAGGGATTGGACCGGGAATTGGTCAAGGTTATGCTGCAGGACAAGGAGCTTCAGCGGTTGGGCGACAACCTGAAGCGCGTTCGACAATTATGAGTACGATGTTGGTTGGTGCTGCGGTTGCCGAAACAACAG
>CAMVHY010000145.1 GCA_947167415.1 uncultured Clostridia bacterium | reverse complement strand
ATCGAATAAATCTTTTATGCACCGTATACCATTTCCCATAATCCGGCGGCAAATCCCTCCATAGCGCTCCTGTTCTCAATATCCAAAATACTTCGTTTAAAAAATTCCTATCATCCTTTCTCGCTCTTCCTTTCTTTTCTTTTATATAATCCTTTATTTTTCCCACTCTTTATCTCTCATATCATTCCTTCTATAACTTCTTTCTCCATTTCTCTTTTTCATTTCCTTTTCTCCTCCCTTTTATTCATTTTTTATTCCCTTATATTATATATTTTCTAATTTTGTCTACGCTACCTAGTACAACAAAATTTATTGGCATACTATTACCATATTCATTTACAACTAAATATATTTTCAAATTGAGTCTTCTTTTGTATTTGATATAGCCTGATTTTCGCCGCGAGCACAAACTGGATATTAACCTGCTTTTACATAAGTTGAGGCCACTATTAACCATCGAAATTTTTTATTACCTTTAAGTATCGCAAGTAGTTTTTTCCAAATAAATTTCCTTTGCTATCTAATAAATCTATAATGCACTGTTTCATACTTGCCATAATCTGGCGGGAAATTCCTCCACGGAGGTCCTGTTTTAAGTATCCAAATAACTGCGTTGATAAACTTCCAATTGCCTTTGGCTATGCATCCATGTTGCCCGGGCTGACCTGTCAGGTGCGATTTTATTGGCTTCAACTTTGTATCACTTATATCAAATCTACGATACGTTTTTTTCCATTTTTATTTTTCTCCTGTTTTTTATTTCTCTCGATTACACTTTATTTTATATTTTATTCCTCTTTTTTATCTTTTTTGTGTAGACGGTATCTAACTCATTATCTATAGCATTGTTTGTTTCTTATTTTTTGATAACACTGCCAACGTGGATTTTTGTGTTAACGACTGTGGAGATGGTTTTCATTTATTTATGATTGTGACGTTGGCTAGTTTCTACTACAACCAGCAAACAAAAGAACTAAAAAAAGAAAAACAAAAAGTGGAAGAACAGACGTAAAATTATGCCAAATTTTACATGTATAGTCAGAAATATTATAAAAACAGACCGACTACTGTGATTAGTGATTTTTTTAGGCTTATTGGAAATATGTATTTTGGTGGTTTTGTTGGAAAAAATTTTTTAACAGGAGAAAATAGCAACGGTAAAATAAAGCGGCAGACCGCATATTATAATATATCCTCCATTATTTTTAATATCTTGTTTTGGATAATGGTTATCTCATGTTTTTTAATAACGGTACCAAAATGGCTTTTTGTATTAGCGATTGTGGCAGCGGGTTTAAAATTTGTTGATCGTTTTTACTGTGCTTATATTACAAGACAAAAAAATAAAAAAGATATTTACTTTTGTCGATGCAAAGAAAAAGGTCAAGCTGAATGCATGCGTCATTTCAACAGGTGGTGAAACAAAATCGATATGATGGTGTTCCAAATTACGATTTTATTAATGTAAGTAACGTTAATAGTTATCCATCTTGTCGTGAATTGCAGAACTCTGAAAATTAAAGAATAAAAAAATCTAAAGCACATCGTTCTTGATGTGTTTTTTTTTACTGCTACTAAAAACAAGTTTTTTTAACTGTTTTTCTGCTTGTCACATATTATAAATTAATTTTAAATTAAAAATTTCGGAGGCAACAATGTTTACACTCATCTTAATGGCAATTTCCCTCAGCATAGATTCTTTTGTAATCGGAATTACATATGGAGCATTAAAAATAAAAATCGAGTTTGTTTATAAATTTATAATCGCGATCATTTCTTTCTTGATAACTTTTTTTGCCTTAGTAATCGGCTCTTATCTAAAAAATATTTTTTCAAGCAAAATAACAAATTTAATCGGCTCAAGTTTTTTATTTTTCATGGGCGTAAATTTAATTCGCAAAAGTTTTTACCAAAAACAAAATAATTTAATCGACGAAAAAAAAATAATTAAAACCAAAATTAAAAAACCATTGCGCGCTTTTTTTTTAGGAGTTGCTTTATCCATCGACTCAATTGGTTCTGGCATTGCTTTTTCTTTAATCCAAAACAATACTTTTTTTTTACCAATATTAACCGCCGTCTTCCAATATATTTTTTTATCTCTCGGTATTTTTTTTGGCAGAAAAATTTTATTTCTAAACATAAACCAAAATAAATTAATCTTTATTTCCGGCTTAATATTAATTTTTTTTTCGCTCATCAAAATTATTTGACTCAACAAAATCAATTACTTCTCCCGATTTTATTTTTAAAACATAATTTTTATTCACATTAATTTTTTTCCCCCGCAAATCTTTTTTCAAATAAAAACATCTTTTTAGCAAATCATTTTCCACCCAAATTTTATTTCCTGTTTTTTTATTAATTTTAAACTCCACATCAAAATCACAATCATAATTTATAATCGCTAAAATTTCTTGCTCACAAACCAAAACTTTTACTTTTTTCTCATAAAAATCAAAATCAATTCCCTCATAACAAAAATAATTTTTATCGCTAACCAAAAAATTTTTTAATATATCTTTTTTATTTTGCTCATGTGTTGCCAAAACAATTATTTCCTTTTGCTTTATATTTTTAATTTCTAAATCACTCAACAAATCCAAAAATAATTTCCCCCATAACGAATACGAAACAAATTTATTTTTATTTTCATCATCCATTTTTATTTTTATTTTATTATCCACATTTATTTTATCCAGTAAAATCTGCGCCTGATTTAAATTTAAATATTTTTCCGGCTCAAATTTATTTTCACTCGTCCCAGTCATTATTTTTTTTTCAAACACAAAATTTATATATTTATCAAACCAATCATTTATTTCGCTATCTAAAAAATTTATTTCTCGATTTTTATAACACTCCAAAATATCTTTTTTATTTCCGTAAATAAAACTTATCATTTTTGCAACTTCAGCTCGTGTAATAATTTTATCCGTCCCATAAATAATTTCTTTCGCACAAATATTTTTTTTAGCAAACAAATTTATAAATAAAAACGCACAAAAAAAGCTTGCCAATAAAAATTTTTTCATACAGCAAGTCCTCCTTTGTGCCTATATATATTTTTTATTATTTATTTTTATGTGCGAAAAATTTTTCTCGTGATAACTTTAAATAAAAATCTTGGCAAAGCCATTAATCTAAAAAATCTTTTTGGCTCTTTCATAAATCTATAAAACCACTCTAAATTTAAATCTATAAAAATTTTTGGCGCACGCTTAATTTTTCCTGACATCACATCAAAACTTCCACCTATGCCAATAAAAATTTTCGCATCAATCTCATCTTTATATTTAAAAATAAATTTTTCTTGTTTTGGCGAACCCATTCCTACTAACAAAATATCTGGCTTGACAAAATTTATTTTCTTTACAATTTTTTTTTCTTCGCTAAAAAATCCATTATTACAGCCAACAATTTTTAGCTTATTAAATTTCTTTTCCATATTTTTTTTTGCCAGCTCAACAATATCTTCTTTTCCGCCTAAAAAATAAACACTAAAATTTTTTTTCTCGCTCATTAAAAAAATTTTTTGCACAAGATCATAACCTGTGATCCGTTTTTTAATTTTATTTTTATTTAACTGCGATGCAAAAACAATTCCAATCCCGTCTGGCAAAACCAAATCAGCCTGATTAATTATTTTTTTCAAATCCAAATCTTTTTGTGCCGACATAACAATTTCTGGATTCGGAGTCACAATAAAACATTTTTTTTTTTGCTCAATACAATCAAATATTTTTTTTATCGCATCGCTAAAATTAATTACATCAAAATTTATACCAAGAATATTTGTTTTCATCATAAACCCTTCTAAAATATTTAAAATCATTATTTTATGTTTTCCAACGCATAAATAAAATTCTTTGCTATTTTTAATTTTTAATCTCTCTCATAATTTTCTTTGAGATATCTTTACTTTTCTTTTAACACGAAAAAATATCTTCCCAAACAAAATAACTTTAAGACTAATTATCATCTTTTTTTAAAAAGACAAAAGACATCCGAGAAAAAAAACCAAAATCAAATTTTAATCGACCGCTTTTATTTTGAAACCAAAAATAAATTTTATCAAGCGTTTTAAATTATTTTTTTTAAAATCGTAAACTATAGTTTCCAAAGTTACAACAAAAAAACGGATTTATGTAAAACACAAATCCGTGATTAAATTAGTTTAAATCATCAGTTTCATCAGCTTAATTCACAATCAGTTATCTCCATCTCAGAGTTATCTTTGCTATTTCAAGACTTATAGAGCAAGTAAATAAGGAAAGAAAAACTGATTATGA
>CAMVHY010000144.1 GCA_947167415.1 uncultured Clostridia bacterium | reverse complement strand
AAAATTTTACTTTTGGTTTGACAAGCGAGAATTTAGTAGTTACTCATAGTAGGAAGTGGATTAAATAGCGTCGGATTAAATACTTCACTTCTTGTTTATCATTTATTGCTTTGTTACTTTCTTTAATTTTTTCTCGCCTTTGTCTACACTCTCTAACTATCACTGCAATGAAATCATAAGAAAAACGAGTTATTTTATAAAAAAAGTATTTGAATATATTGATTTACAAAAAAATATCGTATATAATGACAATGTGGTTGTTTTATAAAATTTTTAAATGGGGGTTGACGCAATTGGAGAATGATATAGATATTAATAATAACCTTTACGATTACTATGATATCAACAATATATCTTTTAATCGTATGAAAATTTCTGACGGGGACGAGATAACAATTTATAATATCTATATTAAAGATAATATGGCTTGTAAGATTTTTTGTTGTCTAGCGTTTAGTGTCAAATTAGTTTTTATGTGGATTTTTGTGAAAACCATTTGCACGACTTTTGACTTGTTTCCATCCGCTATCTCAGATTTTCGAGATATAACAGAAAATAAATTAAATTTGTTTAAAGGCATTGGAAAATTTATTTTGGGTGTGTTATGTTTAGTACCATGTATGGGATGGGCAATCATGTATTATTTTGTTGCAGTTATAAATCTTTATGTTTGGGCAATTTTTTTGGGTGTTTTAGCCACTGCGATATTGATAATGACAGTTATTAGCACAATATGTTTATGTCGTAGCAATCCAGTCAAATTGTACGCCTATCAACGTAAAAAAGAAACGGAAATAGAACATAATTTTTCTTTCAAAGAGATCGAATCACCAGAAAAGCGCAATCTTTATCCATTACAAGGTAATCAAATTAGTTTTCGCGAAAAAATATTCATACGCGGAGAAGAAATAGTCCAAGAACCAGAAACAAACAACGAAAATTCGCAACAAGAAATGTGATTTGGTTTTTGTTTTTAAATTGGAACCCGGATTTTTGTTTTTTTAATAAACGAATATGAACCTGTAAAAACAAACCTGATAATTTTTTTCAACCAAAAAAAGATTGACTGAGAAACTCAGCCAATCTTTTTTATTTCTATTAATTATTATTGCAGCAATTGCAATTACAGTTACACGAACAATTATTTTGATTTGCGCCGGCAACATAATTACTTGGAATATTATTACTAATTCCGGCCAAAAATTCTGGTTTTTGTGGAGGGGCAAAAGAATCCATTGGAAAATCCAAGCTTTCAAAAAAATCACATGGATTAAGCGGCGAAATTTCTTCACATTCTCTTGGAATACAAAAACCTTTTGATTGCACATTTAAATTTACCAGGTGATAAAGTTTTACTATGCTAAATAATCCAATTGTTACATTTACGCGATTTGGTTCAGGTGGCAAATCTTGTCCAGGGGAAATTTGGCGTTGAAATTTTAATTCTGCTGAAAGTGCAACGGCTTTTGCTTCTACAAAAATAAATGGCTCAGCTTTTAATGTCGTCGAATCATTTATATTTGACCTAAACAAATCGGTTGCAATTACAAGATCTGAACCAATCGAACCAAACAGCGTGATTTTTTTATTAAAAATACTATTTGCACAAACGGGAGAATTTATCGGCGTTCCATCTGCTTCACGGAATGTCAAACGATATTTAAAAACATATTTTAAATCTATATCCCAAAAACCATTTTTTTCACACATAAATTATCTATCGTAACGGCTGCAGCATTTGATGGCGGATCAATTATTTCGCCTTCTTGAATTTGTTCGTTGCCTATAATTATATTTTGTGCCGCGCGTGCAGGTCCAATTTCATTTGCTGTCAAACAATCTTGTTGACGACATGAATCATAAACTTTAAATGCGATTATGCATTCTTCTTTTATTTTACGATTGTCCTGATTATTAATATTATTATTTGCGTTTTCTTCACATGGACAATTATTATTATTAAATTCAAAAGTGTTGTTCATATTAAAAAATCCTCCTTGAGATTTATTTTTTTAAAATTTATTTTCTCCCTCCTGATTTTTATAATATGTCCAACACTTTTTTTTGTGCGTTATTAATTTTTTTTGTTTGTTTTATTAGTCACGATTTTAACTTCGCTGTTTGGAATAATATGAATAAACCCTTCTTCGGATTCTAAAATAACCGTCCGCAAAGTTATTGCTTTTACTTTTCCAGATTTATCACCAATTACAATTTCATCTCCAACTGCAAATTGATCTTCAAACAAAATAAAAATTCCAGTTATAAAATCTTTTACTAAACTTTGAGCGCCGAGTCCAACAGTAATTCCTCCGATACCTGCAATAGTTAAAATTGATTTTATATCAACACCGAAAAAATAAAATATCTTGCAGATAATAAAAAACAAGATTAAATATTTACTTATGCTATTTAAAATCGTGCTCATCGTTTCAAATTTTCTTGGCGATTTAAATTTTATTAACGCTTTTTTTATAAAAATCCGTACGACTTTATATAAAATCACGCCAAATAAAATCACTAAAAAACTTTTGCCTATCTTCATCGGTAAATCAAAAACAAACGACATAATTATTAATCACCCCCTAAAATCGATTTTATTTTACATAAAGAAAAAATAAAAAAAAGTGAGTAAGAGAAGAAAAAACAAAATGCAAAAAATGATGGTATTAAAATTGTTATCCCTAAAAAAATTTATACATGATAAAAACAATTTCAAATCTAATTTTTTGCAAAGAAAAAACAATGTTATCAACCATTGTTTTTAGTCTTGTAATTTTATTTTTTTATCGATACGTTCAACCGCTGTTATAACGCTTTGAACATCAAGATATTTTTTTTTGTCAATAAAATTTATTTGTTTATCAAAAATATCTGTTTCGAAATCAAATTCCCTGATTATACGATTATTTATTATTTTATCAGCAAATTTTTTTGCATCTGATAGCGATCTAATTTTTTTTATCGGTATAAATTCGCGATACTCATTTGTAAATAATTTTATAAAACCAAAGTTTTTTTGACGTGTGATTTTGTCATAGTTTTTAAATTTCACTCCCGATAACAAATTTATTTTTTGATTGTTTATCTCAACCGAGTAATTATTTTTTGTCCTGCCAGTATATTTTTTTAAAACATATTCATATGGTATTTGAAAATTGATTTGATAATAAGTTTTGGCAATAACTTTTGCATCGGCATGGACATAATCAAAACTTGGCTCGTTTGATTCCAAATTATTATTCTCGATTAAAATTTGTCCACTGACCAAAATATCCCCTTTTTTTACAACGTCATTTATTTTTACTTTTGGTGTTCCTGCACTCGTAATTATATTTAAAATTAATCCATCTTTTTTTGCCACAATATCACATGGCTTTCTTTTATTTATAATTTTTTCTGCCAGAATAATTTCTTTTATATTTATAATCATTTTTGAGCCTTTGATCTTTATATTTATCCATGAGATATCACTAAAATTTTCACGTAGTTCTCGTTCAAGTTTTTTTATATTGATTTTATATTTTAAAGTTCCAGCTTTGATTTTTTTTTGTTCGCAAAAATTAAGTATCTCACTCGATTTTATTTTTTTGTTGCCATAAATATCTATTTTCCAAATGAAACTCGAAAAAAAATATAAAAGACATATCAGCAAAATCATTCCAAGCGCAAAAATTTTTCTCTTTTTATATTTATAAATTTTAAATGGCAAACCGGATTTTTTTAAGATTTTAATTTTACAACCTGTTTTACGTGCATATTTTTTTAATAACTTAAATCCTTTAATTGAAACTTTTAACACAACACCATTTTTATTTTTTTTTATGTCCCATAAATAAATATTATTATAGCTTGCCAAATTTATAAATCTTTCTGTAGAAAAACCGGTAACTTCCAATAAAACATAGCCTTTGCAAAAATTATTTATATTTAATAACAAAAAATCTCACCTGGCTTATTTATTTTATGAAAGATATTCAAGCGTTTGAATTACACCCGTGACAATAATATTTTCAGCAGTAATTTGTTTAAAAGATAATTTTTCGCCATTAATTTTTAATACACCACATGCAGTATTGATTCTTATTTTTTCCGGACTATACTCAATAACTCCTTTATAATTTTCGATATTAATTTCTTCGTTGCCAACAATAGTAATTAAAGGCAAATTAAAAATAATTTCTTTTGGTAATTCGAGAGTATTCACCAATTTTTTTTTAATGTTTTGATTGACCTTAAAAATTTTTTTCATAAAGATAAATCCTCCCGATTAATAATTTTTATTATTTTCTATGGGAATTTATGAT
>CAMVHY010000143.1 GCA_947167415.1 uncultured Clostridia bacterium | reverse complement strand
GGTCACAGAACGATCATGTGTGTCACTAACTTCAAGTATTTTTGTAAGATAATATATATAGTATTCTTTTCTAAGATTCATTATGAAAAACTCCCTGCATTTCAAATTGAAAAGGTAGTTCACAGACTTGTATTATTTAATCAAGGAAATGCATTTGCCTCACAGTTTATTTTTGATGAAGGGAGACTATATAGAAATGGATAATTATGATTTAAACCAATTGGCCTTGATAACTGGTTTTACCACAAGAACTCTAAGAAATTATATAAACATGGGACTTTTGAATGGCGAAAAGATAAACGGAAAGTGGGTCTTTACTTCTGAAGAAGTCGATGTATTCATGGCGCAGGATTTTGTCAAACAGGCGGCCATCAGCAAGAGAAACACCCAGGTCTTTGACTTCCTTGCAGATACTTCAAAAAAGTCAAATAGGATATGCACTATACTCGATTATGTAGTTGATAGCGATGAAGCCATTGAAATATCACAGTTTTATCAAAACATTATTAATGAAAGTGCCTGCGATATTGAATTCAAGTACATGTATGATAAGGGAATTGCGCGAGTCATTCTGTCCGGATCAGAGGATCAGGTAATAGATATTATGAAAAAGTATTACAATTAACACTTAGTAATCACGGCTTTAAAGGCTGTTGCTTAATGATGTATAGCAACAGCCCTTTTTCCGCTAAACTGGTAATCCTCAATGCGCTCAAGGTAAGCTTCTGTAGACATGCTCCACTTTTCATAGAACCAATTTGTGTCAATGCCCTTTATTTCTGCTATCTTTTTTTTCATTTTCACTTTCTTCTTCCTTATATAATTTTTCAACTTTTTCCTTTTTATACTTTTTATTTTTTTCATTTTTCTTTCCTTCTTCTATCTGTTTTTTTTCTAAATTTTCTTTAAGTTTTTTTTCCAGCTCTTCTTCATATTTTCGGTATTCCGATCGTGATTGGTCGTGTATTGCATCTAAACAACCTTTTAAATCTAGCCTATACTTTTCTTTTTTCCAAATATATTTATCATATAGAAAATCGAGATACCCTTTATTTTCTATTTTAAATAAAGTCTTAACCATGTCGTAAAACCAATTTTTCCATATAGTCCTGAACATCTGAAAAAACACACAAAATATACCATCTTGAACATTTTGACTAATAAACATAATTTCGTTACTAATTTTCTTTAAAATAATATCAAACTCTTCGCTTGAAAAAGGTTTGAACTTCTCGTCATTAAGTCTACTTTTATCAAAAATAATAAAGTTACTGTCAACAATAAATTTTAATTTATAATAGCCTATTTTAGAATCAGTTTCGTTTAAAAACAAATTTTTAAGTGGTTGACCGTCTCTGTCTACTTTAATTTCGGTTTTATTTTTAACATCAGTTTCAAAATTATCAGAGTACCATTTAAAATCCTGTTCGGAAAAATCTTGGACATGACAATAAATTATTGCGCTTCTCACAACGTCAGCTATTTCTTTTTTATCCACAGCATCTTTAAAATATTCTAATATATCATACAGAATTTGCTTTTCAAAAATAATATTTCGAGGCCAATTAGATTTTCTAAGACCATTTTTTATAGAATTAAGCTCTTCTTTCAATTCATTAAATAAAATTTGTTTATCCTGATTAGATGCGGCTAAATCATATTTTTTATAGAGATAAATTTTTAAAAATAGATATGGAAAGATAAGCCCACATTTTTCTGCATCGAGCTCATCGAAAGCTTTTAAACTATCGTCGGCAATTTCTTTTATTTTTTGTTTGATAACTTTGTCAGCCAGAAGTTCTTTGGGTATCGCACCCAAAATTTTTGCTAAATATCCGCTCGGCTCATTATTTAAAAATTTGCCATACATTCCGCATCGTTTATCTTTTTTATCATAAGATTTTGGATATTCTCTTGAGCAGTACATAAAAAATGAGTTAAAATTCACTCCTCTTTTTTGAAAATAAATTCCTACCTCAGAGTCATTAACGGAAAATATATTGAACATAAGACAGTGCATAAAATCCAGAACGTCCTTAAAAAATACTTTTTCGTCTTCAAGTTTATCTTTTTCGAAATCGATTTTGTCAAAAAAATCTTTTATATCCAGATATTCTACTTTTTCTGGCAAATTGCTATAAGTACCATTTCCGTTGTCTATCCAACACTTTCCCTCTTTTTCTCTTTTAATAACATTACTGGTGATCCAAGTTGAGAAACTCTTGTTATTCTGAAAATAAACGATACGATCTCTCAACTGTGTTTGTCCTGCTGTTTTTAGTTTACTAACTAGGGTGGGTTCAGATATATCTTCTTTTGTGATATGTAATTCGATTTTTCTTCTCAACATTTTAGCTCTACCTTCAAAGAAATGTGAGTAATAAACTTGTGACTCTAATTTGATCACGTTAAGCACCCACTTTTTTTTATCCTCAAGATATTTATCGTCAACATTCAAACACTTCTGTATCATTGTTTTATACTGCTTATACAGTGAAAAAATATAACTTGACTTAAATGAGGGGTATAACAAACGTTGTGTAAACCGATAAAAATTTGATTTTTGGAGATCATCTGTGATGATAAGTTGCTTCTGATCAAATAGTTTTTGTAATGACTGTAAAATATATTCAACTCTATTTTCATCAAAGGCAAAATCTGAACCAGCAAGTATCTGACCAATATTAAACAAAAATCTAGCTTTATATTCTCCTACTATGTCTTTACAGTCAAAAAGATTTTCTTTTAACCACGGCAAAAATACATAATAAGGTAAAAAACTTTTCTCTGACCCGTCCATTTCAAAAACAAATTGAACCAAGCCGCCCTGATTTAGAATTTTGCACAACTTACTAAAATCGTCTTCCTCCAAATCTTTTGTTTGAAAACAAATCAACACATTTGCTAAAACACGATTTCTTTCTTTACAATAATCATCTAAATCATTAGATTTTTTAGTTTCTGCAAAGATTTTTGCTATATCGTACCAAGTTTGTTTTTCAAAAAATATTTTTTTAGGCCAACTACCTATACGTTCGCCGTATTTTATCGCATTGATTTCCGAACGCAATTCGTCGAATAAACTTTGTTTATCCGAGTCAGAACCCAAATCATAATTTGCATAGAGATAAATTTTTAAAGAAAGATAGGGAACAATGCGACCATAATGTGCTCGGTCTGCTCTATCCAAAACTTTTAGGCTATCATCCGCAATTCTCTTTAATTTTTGTTTAAACTTATCATCTGATAAATATTTTGGCGGTATCGCACTTAAAATTTTGTAAAAACAGCCACCCGGATGCTCAGATATAACTTCACCGTATTCTATTAAATTATAAAAATCGAATGGAGCTCTATCAGCTGGTATTTTCATTTTTCGTTCGTGATACATGAAAAACAAATTAAAATCCGCCTCTCTATTTGTATCGCTAATAAACGCTAGATTAAACATCAGATCATGCATAAAATCAAGCATATCCAAAAAAAATTGTTTTTCATCAACTTTATCACGCATATTAAAATCGATCTTATTAAAAAAACGATTTAGATTACTTAACATATCTAGACGCGACGGCAAAATCCAATAATAACCAAGACACAAATAACAACCGTATTCATAAGCGATTTTTCCGTCAATAAACTGCCTAATAATTTTATGTGCATTAGATAAACTAATTCGTTGCCGATTTTCAACAAATCTTGTAATTTTACTGATATCATCAAATTCAACACTATTATCCATATCGAATCAACTCCATAATTTCATAAACACAGATTAATTATAACATAACTTAACACTTATTACAATAGATAATATTTCACTTTTAGATAGTATTTACATGAAAAAAATTTACAAGAATAATAAATACATAAAGATACAACGGAAATAAATAGAAGCGATGAAATCATTGAGCGTTCTAGACACTGTCTACACAAAGAAAATAAAAAAGAGAAATAAACTATAAAATAAAGTATAAAAGTATAATGGAGCAAAATAAAAATGGAAAAAAAGACGTATCGTAGATTTTATATAAGTGATGCGGAGTGGGAGGTAATAGAAGCACGTATAACAGGTCAGCCCGGGCAATACGGAAGCATAGCCAAAGACAATCGAAAGTTTATCAGTGCAGTTATTTTGATACTTAAAACAGGATTTTCGTGGAGTGATTTGCCGCCGGATTATGGCAAGTGTAATACGGTTCATCAAAGATTTATTTGCTAGCAACGAAAAAGTATAAGGTATGTGGAAAAAATTATTTGAGATACTGAAATGTGATAAAAACTTTGGATGGCTAATAATAGACTCGAGTTATGT
>CAMVHY010000142.1 GCA_947167415.1 uncultured Clostridia bacterium | reverse complement strand
TTGCAAAATCATTAATAGACGATAAAAACACTGATAAATTAGTTGATATTTATAAGATTTTTGCCAAAACAGCAAACGAAACAAATCTTCTCCAAGGCGCAAAAAATATTCGTATACGTGCGCAAGAATTATATGATCATTTCAAATGGCTCGAAAAAGAAGGCAGAATTTTAGAGTCGGTCAAAAATTTTAATGCAAACATGGCGATTGAGATTACGGAAAAAAGTTTGGTTCTTAATAAAACAAAAAATGGTAAGGTAAAGGAAGCCAAAAGAAAAATGCAACCGGTAATTGGAACAGCAACTGGAATGAGAGTGATTGGTTATATTAATAAAGAAATTCAAAAAATATCAGGATCTCAGCCAAAACAAGAAAGTGGTTTGTTTATAATACGGGAAGAAGAAGAAAACGAAGATCAAGATGATAAATATGATAAAGGTGATATTTTTTAACAATAAATAATGGCGGTTATAAATTTTAGTTTTTGGGAAAAATATATTTAAATGTCATAGTTTTTTTTGGGGATTTTAAAAAATTTAGTTTATGATTTCAGTGTCACGTTTTGTAGTGGCACTTTTATTTTGCTTATTTAATAACAAAAAAATTTTTCTTGCAACCAAAAATTTTTGCGCGATGAAAAAACAAAACACCAAGAAACCACATACCACCACCGAAGCATCAGAAGAAATACATAAAAAAAATAAAAAAAGAAACAACGAAAAACAACAAACATATAGCAGGAGTAATAGGACTCGAACCCATGACATTCGGTTTTGGAGACCGACGTTCTACCAACTGAACTATACTCCTAAAATATACGTATTTATGTTACAAGAAAAAATTGTGTTTGTCAAGTATAATTTTTTTCACGAATCAAAATCAAAATTTGTGTTTTGATAAAATGAATAAGCATTTTTTTGACAAAAAAATAATTTTGGGGGCAATTATTTTGATTTTGAAGTTGGCATTTTTATTTGGAGTTATATTTTTATTAATTTATATTTGTGATTTTAAACGCATATGGAAAAATATTTTTAATCCATGTCTCGCAATTATTTTAATTTGTTTTTTGGCGAGACTATTTTTTTTTAAATTTAATTGTTTTGCTAGCGATTTTAATTATTTAATAAAGGCGATTAATTATTTTTATAAGCATGGAATTAATAATTATTATTGGCAAAGAAATTTTAGATTTTATCCGCCGGGACAAATTTATTTTTTTTATGGCTTGGGTATAATTAAAAACGTATTTAAATTATCGGCAGAAAATTTGAAAACTTTATTGAAGTTGCAAAGTGTTTTATTTGATCTTTTAACAGGAATTTTGATTTATAAATTTGGAAGTAAAGAAATTGGAGAGAAAGCAAGTTTTATTTTTGCTTTAATTTATATTTTAAACCCCGTAATTATTTTTGACTCAATAATTTTTGGGCAGTTTGAATCGCTTTGTATTTTTTTTATTTTTTTGAGCCTCTGTTTTATTTATCAGAAAAAATATTTATATAGTTTGATTTTGTTTTTATTTGGGATTTTTATAAAGCCGCAAGTATTAATTTTTTCGCCAATATTTATTTATGTGATTTATGATTTGCTTAAAGAAAATAAATTTAATAAGAAAACTTGGTTTTTGTTAGCAAAATATATTTTGTGTCTAGCTTTAATTTTTATTTTGTTTTTGGGTCCGTTTGTTAAAAATTTTAATTTTATGCCGGTTATGTTTGAATGGAAAAAAAGTTTTAGGTTTTATAATTTTGCAACCGTTGACGCATTTAATATTTATATGTATCTAAATTTAAATCGATTTAAATTGCCAAGTCATGTATTTTTAATTTCGTTTGAGATTTTAATTTATGTGGCGATTTTTATTTTTGCTTTTTGGTTTTTAAAAAAATCTAAGTCAAAGGCAAAATATTTTTTTTGTGCTGGGCTATTAAATATTTTGGTTTTTATTTTTTGTTTTGATGTAAACGCAAGATTTATTTTTTCTTCGCTATTATTTTTTTTAATGAGCTTTATTTTTCACCAAGACAAAAAAAATTTGTTGTTGTATGTTGGTTTTTCTTGGACGGCATTTGTAAATTTTTTTATGCTATTAAATAATGAAAAAATATTTGGTGTCACGGAACAAGTCTTTTCGATTATAAATATAATTTTAGCTGGATTAGGAATTTTTTTTGCGAATAATAATTTTCTGGAGCTAGTGGAAAATAAAATCGAAAAACGAAATTTTATAAATAAAGGATTTGAAATTAAGCCGGCAAAAAATTTTGTGCCGACGATAAAATTAGCTGGATTAGAAAAAAAAGATTGGCTAATAATTTTTGTGATCAGTTTTTTTTATGGGATTATCGCGTTTTATAATTTGGGTGATATAAAATCGCCACAAAATTTTTTTTTGGCGCAAAAAAATGATGAAGTTGTAATTGACTTTGGTAATAATAAAAATATAGATCGTGTGCAAATTTTAAATGGAGTTCGGGAAAATAAAAATATTTTTGTATTTAGCTCGCAAAATAAAATTAACTGGCATTTTGAAAAAAACATAAAGTTTAATGGGCTTGGCTCGGTTTTTAAATGGCAAGAAGAAAATTTAAATATTAGGGCAAGATATTTAAAAATAAAATTTTTGGATGATGATTTTTATGTGCATGAAATTGGATTTAGAGATAAAAAAAATAACTTGCTGGAATTAAATTTAATTTCGGAGAGAGGCAAAGAACTTTTTGATGAGCAAGATTTAATTCCCAATGAGTTTGATTATAAAAATAATATGTATTTTGACGAAGTTTATCACGCGCGAACAGGATATGAATTTTTGCATGGCTTAAAAATTTATGAAACGACACATCCGCCATTAGGAAAAAATATTATTGCGGCGGGAATAAAAATTTTTGGAATAACACCGTTTGGATATAGATTTTTTGGAACGTTGTGCGGAGTTTTAATGCTGCCAGTTGTTTATATTTTGGCGATAGAAGTTTTTGAGCGGAGACGTTGGGCAGTATTTGGAACGGGTTGATTGTCGTTTTATTTTATGGCTGTTGAGCAAACACGAATTGCTACGATTGATTCTTATACAGTTTTTTTTGTGATGCTAATGTTTTTAGAAATTTATGTTTATTATAATCAAAGTTTTTTTGATATGGATTTTAAAAAAAATATTAAGTCGTTATTTTTATGTGTAGTTTTTTCGGGATTAGCATGTTCTGTAAAATGGCAGGGATTTTATGCTTTGTTTGGTGTTTTTATAATTTTTTTGGCGAGTTTATTTTTTAGATATCGAGAATATTTATATGCAAGAAAGTTAAACAAAAAAGATATAAAAGATAAATTTATTGTTTTGTCGTCGAGGTCGCTTAATTTATTTATTTTGTTTATGGTTTTTATTTTCTTGCCAATTTATTTTTCAAGTTATTTTTTATACGCAAAAACAGAAGGCGTAAATGGTTTTTATGATGTGATAAAAAATCAGGATTATATGTTTAGTTATCATGCGTATTTAAAAGCGACGCATCCATTTAGTTCGCGTTGGTGGCAATGGATTTTAAATTTGAGACCAATTTTATTTTATACACATAAATTTTTAGATAAACGAGCAGGGATTTCATGTTTTGCAAATCCTGTAATTTGTTACGGCGGTTTAATTGGATTTTTTTATTGTTTGTCAAAAATATCAAAAACGTTTGATAAAAAAATATTTTTCTTGTTAGTTGGATATTTATCGATGTTATGGCCATGGATTTTTATTAAGCGTCCAAGTTTTGCTTATCATTATTTTCCATGTATTCCATTTTTAATTTTGATGCTTGTTTATTTTATAAAAGATTGTTTGTATGTAAAATTTGGGAATAAAATTTTATTTTTAATTGGAGGTCTAGCAGGATTTTTATTTATTATGTTTTATCCTGTTATTTCTGGATTATTGATTCCAAAATTTTATATAGATAAATTTTTAAAATGGTTTGTGACGTGGCAGTTATATTAAATTGCGAAAAAGAAATATGGTGATAGAATTGTTGCTTAATATAATAAAACTATACGTATAAAACAAATCCGCAATGGTACTAAGATAAGAACTTGACACACAAAATCAAGAAAATAATTATTGAGTTAAGGGTATAACAAATTGTTGCATCCTTAATTTTTTCTATATCCAAGTTATATCTACCATTGGGGGTATCTGTATAAGGACGTTCTATTTGAATAAGACATATCAATCACCGTCCTTTCAAGCTACAACAAAAACAACGATAACACTGTATTAGTATCAACCTCATATATCAACAGTAAAAATAATGGTTTTTGTTCATTTATGAGTGTTCTTATATTATTTTGTATCGACATTAACAAATTAATGAGTTATAACACCAAGTAAATAAAGGGTTTGCAGTGTAAATTGTTGTCAGATAAAGGTTCAACAA
>CAMVHY010000141.1 GCA_947167415.1 uncultured Clostridia bacterium | reverse complement strand
ATTCAAATATGTCTCATCAATATCAGAATCATCATAATTATTATTCCAAATAGCCTCTTTGATTTGACTTATCGCATCTAAATCATTTTTTTCAACAGCCTCATTAATGACGTCGGCATCTAAAATATCGATATTACTTTCCACAAAAAAATCCCCTATAAAATTTATAATCTGGTTTAATCATACATACATTTTTTTGCCACGTCAATAATTATAAATTATTTTTTTCTTATGTACTTTTATGTATTTCTGTTTCTTTCGAATTTCTTTCATTTGGACACTATCTAAAAAAACAAAAACGTTAAATACTTTTTATTATAGCCCTTATCTCTTAATTTATTTTTAACGAACATGTGAATACAAAAAATTTATACTTTTAAATCCTTTTTCAACGTTTGAGTTGCCTTTAAAGTCAAAGCACATTCCAAACGTTTTTTTTGTAATTCACAAGCATAATCATATGGCTCATATAAATTTTTATTTGAATTATATGCATTTGCTGTACATCCGCCACTGCAATAAAATTTTGCCCAACACTTTTGGCATTTTTTTTTGTTGCCAATATTACACGCTTTAAATTTTTTACATATCTCAAAATAATTTCCGCTTTTATCTTTATCTTTATCAAAAACATTTCCCATTTTAAAATCTTTTAAACCAACAAACTGATGACACGGATAAAAATCTCCGATTGGATCGACTGCGATATATTCTGTTCCGGCTCCGCATCCAACAATTCTTTTTGCAAAACATGGTCCGTTATTTAAATCAATCATAAAGTGAAAAAAATTAAATGCCTGATTATTTTCGATCATAATCTTTAATAATTTATCATACTCACTAAAAATTTTATTTAAATCCTGTTTTTTTAACGCGTAATCACAATTTTCATCCGCGACAACTGGTTCCATCGAAATATTTTTAAAGCCGAGATTATATAAATGCAAAATATCTTCCGTAAAATCAAGATTATAATGTGTAAAAGTTCCACGAACATAATAATTTTTTGTCCCGCGTTGAGAAACAAATTTTAAAAAATTTGGCACGATTATATCATAGCTTCCGGAATTATTTTTACCTGGTCGCATTTTATCATGCGTTCTTTTCCTGCCGTCCAAACTTAAAACCACGTTAAACATATTTTTATTTATATAATCAATTTTTCCTTGATCCAATAAAACTCCGTTTGTCGTTATCGTAAATCTAAAATTCTTGTCATAAATTTTTTCTTGCTCTCGCGCATAACTTACGATTTTTTTCACGACTTCAAAATTTAATAATGGCTCGCCACCAAAAAAATCTATCTCTAAATTTTTTCGCGCTTTTGAATTTTGTATCAAAAAATCTATTGCTTGCTTTCCAACTTCAAAACTCATTAAAGATTTTTTGCCATGATAATTTCCTTCTTCTGCAAAACAATATTTACATTTTAAATTACACGCATGCGCAATATTTAAACACATTGCTTTTATAACAGGCTCATAATTTTCCAAATTATAATCTTCTGGCGCAAAATCTTTTGTAAATAATAATCCCTCATCTTCAAGATTTTTAATTTCGTCAATACACTCTTGAATTTCTTCACGCGAATAATTATTTTTTAGCTCACTAAAAATTTTTTTTTGATCTGGCCAATAATATAAAATTTTATAAGAGAAATCATCAAAAACATGGAGAGCATTACTATTTACATCCAAAACAATATTTAAATTTCCCGATTTAAATTTATGTATCATAAGTTTGTTTCCCCTTTTATAAATTTTTTTGTGCTGCTAAATCGCACTATCAGATTATAATATTTTTTGCAAAAAAAAATCAAAAATCATACAAAGCGATGACTTTTGATAAAAGAATATTTTTGTTGACAGAAATTCATTTTTTTTATTGAACTAAACAAATAAAACCTAAAAACTTTATTGATTCAGTTAAAAATATTCGCGCTAAATAAAATTTAAATTCATCGAGGCAATTAATGAGACCGTCGTATTTGATTTATTAAAAAATACAAATTTAGCATCGCAAAAAATTAATGATGCAGAAAAATGCGATTTAGAATGGTCTGTTTTTTATGTATGCGCGAGTTTGAAAATTTAATTTATCACGCTAACAAATAAATTTTTTTTTAAGCCCAGAATATTTAAATTGCGTTTTAACAAATCAAATATTAAACAAATAATATCTTGACTAATTATTTCACCGGGAATAATTAACGGTACGCCTGGTGGATACAAAGTTATATAATCAGCACAAATTTTATTTTCACTTTTTTTTAACTCAATATATTTTTTTTTTCTCGACAGCGTTTTTTTTATTGAAAGCGCATTTTTTAATTTAACTTGCTTTAAATCACAAAAATTAATTTTTTTATATTCATGACAAAATTTTTTTTCGAGACTATTAATCGCTTTTATTAACAAATTAAATCCATAATCATTATCAGCGATACTTGACAAAGCTATAAAATAATTTAGCCCTTGCATTTCTATCCCTAATTTAAATTTCTCGATTAAAATTTTTTCCCAATTAATATTTTTTTGTGCCAGATTAATAAAAAAAACTAGTTTGCTTATATCAAAATCATAAAATCCAAATTTTTGAACATGATTTTTATTTGCCAGTTCAAATATTTTATTACGCGACAAAATTTTTCGTACATCAACCAATTTTTTTACATAATTATCATAAAATCCTCTTTGCGAAATAAATTTCAGCGTTTTATCCATCACGCTCATAAAAATATAAGATGGGCTCGTCGTTTGAAACATATTTAAATATTTTTTTACACGATTTATATCGACCAAATCATTTTTATTTAAATTTAAAATCGCGCTTTGTGTCAAACACGGCAAAGTTTTATGTAAGCTATTAATCACAATATCTGCTCCGTTTTTAATTGCTCCAACGGGAAAATTTTTATTAAAAATAAAATGTGCACCGTGAGCCTCGTCTACAATCAAAATTTTTTTATATTTATGTGTGAGCTGAGCAATTTTTTTTATATCCAAACAAAAACCTTTATAATTTGGACTTGTAATAAAAACTGCTTTTGCATTGCTCTTTTTCAATAATTTTTCCAGTTCGAGATAATCAATTCCTGAATAAAAATTTTTTCCATATAAAAAAACAGGTTTTAAATTCCGTAATTCAAGGGCATTATAAAAACTTTTATGACTTTCACGCATTGCAATTATTTCTTCTTTTTCTTGACACACAGAAAAAACCGCCGCTAAAATTGCAACGCTTGCCCCATTAACACAAAAAAAACTCTTCTTGCAACCAAAAATTTTTGCGCAGTCAGATTCTGCTTTTTTTATAATTCCATTTGGTTTTTGCAAATTATCCAGCCCATAAATTTCCGTAAAATCCAAATCAAGCAAATTTTTATACATAAATTTTTTATTTCGTTTATGTCCGGGCATATGAAATGGGTAAATATTTTTCATAGACAAAATCTTTTCTTCCAAACAAAATCGCTTCCTAATAATATTTTTTTTGTTTTACGATCTACTGTAAATAATATCAAGTTATTTTTTCTATCCAAAAAATATTTGACAAATAATATTTTTTGTTATACAATTAATACACAAAATAAAAATAAAGAGGTGTTTTATATGAAAAAAAATAATAAAAAAGATAAAGTGATTGAATATGTATCGTTTGGACACGAAGTTTATAAAAATCTGTTTTCAGGTTTGTTGTTTAAGTTAAAGGAAAATGAAAAAAATATAAAAAATGGTATTGACGATCCAAATAATTTTCCTGAGCTTGAAATACATGACGGAAGTTTAGTTTTTGCAATTGAAAATTTTAACGATGAAAATATTTTAAAAACAGCAAATGCGCTTAACCAAGCTTTGAATAAAATAAATGACGAAGTTAATATAAATACCTTTTTGGAAATTTATCGTTTGTTCGCAGAATTTCGATGGGCTTTATCTTGTCGATTGAAATCTGATTTAAATTCAAATAAAAATGTTTTGCAAAATATTGACGACGAAATAATAAACACAAATAAGGGCAACGAATTTTATAATGAAAATAAAATATATGAACAACCAAACGATATTTATAATTATCATAAATATTCTTATGAAACAGGAGAAGAAATACAAACAAAAGATTTTTATACTGAAAATAGCGATACAACAAAATTGGAAATAATAAAAACAAATGATAATGATAATGAAGATAATCATATTGAATTGATCGATGAACAACAAAATGATAAAAGAGATTCAATTGATGAAATTAATGAAATTAGAGAAAAAATTAAAAATATGGAAACAGAAACAGACCCAGAACTTAGTGCGAGGCTTAATGAATATAGATGGCCGTGGTGGCAAATTTTTTTGTGGTTATTAGGTATAATTCCGGGTTTAATACATGAAATCTGGCGCCGTTATAAAAGGAACGATTTAAAAACTAGGGCAATTGATGAAATGTATAAAAAATTAGAACTTAATTTACCAATAAATTTTATAATTGAGAGACAGTT
>CAMVHY010000140.1 GCA_947167415.1 uncultured Clostridia bacterium | reverse complement strand
GTCCTTTTAAATTTTTTCATGTAGACAACATCTAATAAAAAGATGGCTTAAAACCATCTTTTTTTTTATGCTTAAAATTTATTTTCATGGCACACATATTATTTTTATTGATTAAAAGAATACTTGATTAATATTTTTTTAATGATATAATCGCTCTGTCGGTTTGAAAAATTTTATATCCGGCAGATTATTTTTATATTAAGGGGGTGAATTTATGCCGACAATAAATCAGTTAGTTCGAAAAGGTAGAAAAACTTTTTCGAAGAAAACCAAAGCGCCAGCTTTAAGATTTAAGAAAAAGATTAATACTGATAGTGATAATGGAAGTAATTGTTGTCCACAAAAACGTGGCGTATGTACAAAAGTTTATACAACTACGCCAAAAAAACCTAACTCCGCTTTGAGAAAAGTGGCCAGGATTCGTTTGTCAAATGGATTTGAAGTCACAGGATATATTCCTGGTGAGGGTCATAATTTGCAAGAACACAGCGTTGTTTTAATTCGTGGCGGAAGAGTAAAAGATGTTCCTGGTGTGCGTTATCATATTATTCGTGGAACTCTTGACACAGGTGGAGTTGCAAAAAGAATGCAAGGACGTTCGAGATATGGAGCAAAACGTCCGAAAGATAAAAAATAAAATAGTTTATTTCCCTTGTGCCAAAAATTTAATTTATAAAATTAGATTTGATTTTGGTTTTATATTTGAGAAATTTTGGTCGCGCAAGGCATTATCGTATGATAAATACGAGTACCGTTGATTTAATATAAATTTTATTAAGGAGGGAAGAATATGCCACGAAAAGGTCATGTAAAAAAAAGAGATGTTTTGCCGGATGCAAAATATAATGACAAGCGAGTCGCTAAATTAATTAATCAAGTAATGCTCGACGGGAAAAAGCAAATAGCAATAAAAATTGTATATCGTGCGTTTGATATTGTTTCTCAAAAAACAAACAAAGATGCGATAGTAATATTTGAAGAAGCTCTAGCTAATATCATGCCAGTTTTAGAAGTTAAAGCGCGTCGAGTCGGTGGTGCAACTTATCAAGTACCAATCGAGGTTAGAGCAGACAGACGTCAAACTTTGGCTTTGCGTTGGTTAGTTGTTTTTAGTAGAAAGCGTGGAGAAAAAACAATGCAAGAAAGACTTGCAAATGAATTAATCGATGCTGTAAATAATACTGGCGGGGCAGTTAAAAAGAAAGAAGAAATGCATAGAATGGCGGAAGCAAATAAAGCTTTTGCGCATTTTAAGTATTAATATCTTGATTATTAGCACATGAATTATTTAATATTTAGAGCGCAATAATTTAAAATAAAAAATAAAAAAGGAGGGAGAAAGTTGGCAACAAGAGAATATCCGCTTGAAAGGACAAGAAATATTGGAATCATGGCGCATATTGATGCTGGAAAAACAACTTTGACAGAAAGAATTTTATTTTATACGGGGAAAAATTATAAAATCGGAGATACACACGAAGGAACAGCGACGATGGACTGGATGGAACAAGAACAAGAAAGAGGAATTACTATTACGTCGGCGGCAACTACGACTTTTTGGAAATTAAATGAAGAAATGTATAGGATAAATATAATCGATACGCCGGGTCACGTTGATTTTACTGTGGAAGTTGAAAGATCGCTAAGAGTTTTGGATGGAGCAGTTGGTGTGTTTTGTGCAAAGGGCGGAGTAGAACCACAGTCTGAAACGGTTTGGCGCCAAGCTGATAAATATAAAGTTCCGAGAATGGCGTTTATAAATAAAATGGATATAATGGGTGCTGATTTTTATAACGCTGTTGAGATGATAAAAAATCGTTTAGGTGCAAGTCCGGTTTGTGTGCAATTACCGATTGGTGCCGAAGATGATTTTGTTGGAATTATTGACTTAATGGAAATGAAAGCTTATATTTATAAAGATGAGCTTGGAAAAGATATAGAAATAACTGAAATTCCGGAAGATATGCGTGAAAAAGCAAATAAATATCACGTTGATATGATAGAACTGATTGCGGAAACAGACGAAGAACTCATGGAAAAATATTTATCAGGCGAAGATTTGAATATAAGTGATTTAAAAAAAGCTTTGAGAAAGGCGTGTATTGCAACGCATTTAACGCCTGTTTTTTGTGGTTCGGCGTACAAAAATAAAGGCGTTCAGAAATTATTGGATGGAATAATAGAGTATATGCCTGCGCCTGTAGACATTCCTGCGATAAAAGGAACAACTGAATCGGGAGAGGATATTGAACGGCATGCTTCGGATCAAGAACCGTTTTCGGCGTTAGCTTTTAAGATTATGAATGATCCATTTGTTGGAAAGCTTGCATTTTTTAGAGTTTATTCCGGAGTTTTAGAAGCTGGTTCGTATGTGTATAATTCTACGAAAAGGAAGAAAGAACGTATTGGACGAATTTTGCAGATGCATGCCAATCATCGCGAGGAAATATCGAAAGTTTATTCTGGAGATATTGCAGCGGCTGTAGGACTAAAGTTTACGACAACAGGAGATACACTTTGTGATGAAGACTCGAGTGTAATATTGGAATCTATGAATTTTCCAGCTCCTGTCATTGACGTTGCGGTTGAGCCAAAAACGAAAGATAGTCGTGATAAAATGGCAATTGCACTCGCAAAATTAGCCGAAGAGGATCCAACGTTCAAGACTCATACGAATTCGGAAACCGGTCAGACGATAATTTCTGGAATGGGTGAATTGCATTTAGATATCATTGTTGATAGAATGTTGAGGGAATTTAAAGTTGAAGCAACGATTGGAAGTCCGCAAGTTGCTTATAAAGAGGCAATAAGCAGAGCAGTGGATGCAGAGGGAAGATATATAAAGCAGTCTGGCGGACGCGGACAATATGGTCACTGTAGAGTGAAATTTGAGCCAATGGATGTGAATGATGCGGAGAAGACGTACGAGTTTATAAATAATATTGTTGGTGGTGCGATTCCAAAAGAATATATTCCCGCGATTGATGCTGGAATTCAGGAAGCAATGCAGTGTGGTATACTTGGCGGTTATCCTGTTTTAGGGGTGCGAGCAATTTTGTACGATGGTTCGTATCATGATGTCGATTCGTCTGAAATGGCATTTAAAATTGCTGGGTCTATGGCATTTAAAGAAGCAATGCGAAAAGGAAATTCGCTTTTACTGGAACCAATTATGAAAGTTGATGTGACTGTGCCGGAAGAATATATGGGTGATGTAATTGGTGATATAAATAGTAGACGTGGGCGAATCGAAGGAATGGAATCACATAACGGCGCACAAGTTATTCATGCATTTGTTCCATTAGGAGAAATGTTTGGGTATTCGACGGATTTACGTTCGAAAACACAAGGTCGTGGTGTTTATTCGATGGAAATGAGTCGTTATGATGCAGTTCCCAAAAGCGTTCAGGATAAAATAACCGGCGGAAAAAATTAAATTAAAGTTAGATAATAAAATTTTTTTATGTGTAAAAAAGTGGGAGGAATTTAAATGTCGCAAGGAACTTTTGAAAGAAATAAGCCACATGTTAATATTGGAACAATTGGTCACGTAGATCATGGCAAAACAACATTAACAGCGGCAATTACTATGACGTTGGCAAAAAGATTGCCAAGCGATATTAATAAAGTTGTTGCGTTTGATCAAATTGATAAAGCACCGGAGGAAAAGGCAAGAGGAATTACTATTTCGACTGCGCACGTTGAATATGAGACAGAGAAAAGGCACTATGCACATGTTGATTGTCCAGGTCATGCAGATTATGTAAAGAATATGATTACTGGTGCTGCACAAATGGATGGAGCAATTTTAGTTGTTGCTGCAACGGATGGACCGATGGCTCAGACTCGTGAGCATATCTTGCTTGCGCGTCAGGTTGGTGTGCCTAGAATTATTGTTTTTATGAATAAATGCGATATGGTTGATGATGAAGAATTATTAGATTTAGTTGAGATGGAAATTCGCGAACTTTTGAGTAAGTATGAATTTCCTGGGGATGACATCCCGATTATTAGGGGATCAGCTTATCAAGCTTTACAAGATCCAAGTGGTCAATGGGGAGACAAAATTATGGAACTTATGGGTGCTATTGATAGTTATGTCCCAGATCCAGTACGTGATATTGATCATCCATTTTTGATGCCTGTCGAAGATGTATTTTCGATTTCGGGTCGTGGAACTGTTGCAACTGGAAGAGTTGAGCGCGGTGTCGTGAAAGTCAGTGATACGGTTGAGATTGTTGGATTAACTACGGAAAAACGTCAAGTTGTTGTTACTGGCGTTGAAATGTTTCACAAGCAATTAGATCAAGGGCAAGCCGGAGATAATGTTGGATTATTATTGCGCGGTGTACAAAGAGATGAAATTGAGCGTGGACAAGTTTTGGCAAAACCGGGAACGATTACACCGCATACGAAATTTACGGCACAAGTGTATGTCTTAACAAAAGAAGAAGGTGGGCGCCATACGCCATTCTTTAATAATTACCGTCCGCAATTTTATTTTAGAACGACGGATG
>CAMVHY010000139.1 GCA_947167415.1 uncultured Clostridia bacterium | reverse complement strand
TATAAATATATTACTTAAAAATTGGGTTACTGGTTTTTTATAATCATCTAAATTGATTATTATATCAGTATAAACTAAATTAAATTTGCAATCATTTTCAAATAAGAATCTATCAAGTTCATCTAATATTTTTCTCAGTTCTTCGTTGCAATCAATCTCGCGAAAAATTTTATCGCACGCATGAATTACTGTTGAATGATCGCGCTTACCAAATTGTTCGCCAATTTTAGGCAAAGAGATATTAAGTAATTTTCTTGCGAGATACATAGCAATTTGTCTTGGATAAGCAATATTTTTATCTCGTTTTTTACTAATGAGATCATCATGACTTATTTTAAAATATTCGCAGACAACGCGTTGGATGTCTTGAATAGTTATATTTTTTTTTGGCTCTGAATTAATTAAATCATGTAAAGCATACTCGGCTAAATTAAGATCGATAGGAGTTTTTGTTAATTTGGAATAAGCTACCACTTTATTTAAAGCACCTTCCAAATTTCTTATGTTCGAAACAAAATGATGCGCTATAAATTCTTTAACTTCACGAGGCATTTTAATGTATTCGAGCTCGGCTTTTTTTTCTATAATTGCGCACCGCGTTTCAAAATCCGGAACCGTTATATCAACAATTAAACCGCATTCAAATCTCGAAATTAATCTTTCTTCAAGATTTTGTATTTCTTTTGGCGGTTTGTCACTCGAAATTACTATTTGTTTATTTGCCGAATAAAGCGTATTAAACGTGTGAAAAAATTCTTCTTGTGTGCCTTCTTTGTTATATAAAAACTGAATATCGTCCATTAATAAAATATCTATGTCGCGATATTTTTCACGAAACTCCTGATTTTTTTTGTATAAAATCGAATTTATTAGCTCGTTCGTAAAATTTTCGGTTGAAACATATAAAACTCGTGCATTGGGATATTTATTAATAATAAAATTGCCGATTGAATGCATAAGATGAGTTTTGCCAAGACCAACGCCACCGTACAAAAATAATGGATTATAAGTTGTATCTTCAGGTTTTTCAGCAATTGACAAAGCTGCAGCATAAGCAAGTTCATTACTTTTGCCTCTGACAAATGTTTCAAAAACATATTTGGGATTTAAATTGCTCTGTGAAAAAAATTCGCTCGTAAAATCGTTTAAATCAGAATTTTCGTCTAAAACTATTTTAACTTGCATATCAAAAGTTGACACTAATTGTATTGTATTAATTATCGTATTTAAATAGCGACGCTCCAAAGTTTGTTTTAAGTATTTATTTTCGGTTTGCAAGATTAAATAATTATCTTGAATATCGATTGGAGAAAGCGTTTTAATCCATGTATCAAAAACGATTTTGGAAAATTCATCGCGCAAGACTTCTAATGCTTCTCTCCAAATCAGTTGTGCTTTTTCACGCGTGTACATAAATTATTTGACTCCTTTATTTTTTGATTGTGAAAAAATATTTTTATAAAAAAAATTTGATTGTGCGTAAAGGAAAATTTATATGACAAAAAAATATTTTTATAAAAAAAGAAAATGTGATGAGAAACAAAAAAATTTGTTTGGCAAAGCGGGTTTTAAGAAAAATAAAAAGTTGTTTATAAATGTTAATTTGATTTTATCAAAGATTGTGGATAAGTCTGTTGATAACTTTCAAAAAAAAATTTTTAATCTGGCAGATAATTTTTTTTGCGCCAAGAAAAATTGATGTGTGAAAAAATTATTTTTTTTATTATTTGGCTTAGACGAATTTGTTATAGTTTTTCTGGATAGATTAATTTTAAAGAGGTTTTTTGATTGTGAAAGACGAAAATAAAAATATGATTGAAATTACTGGTCAAGTCAAAAATATAATTTTTAGAAATAAAGAAAACGGCTATACGGTTTTTAAAATAAAGACTATGGATGAAAAAAATTCTAGTGAGTTTGTTTGTAACGGATATTTTGCTGATATTTATCAAGACGAAATTTTGGGATTAAGTGGATTTTTTTTTATGCATAAATTATATGGTGAGCAATTTAAAGTTTTAGGAACGAAAAAAAAAATGCCAGTAAGTGAAGAAGAAATGCAAAAATATTTAGCGTCAGGAATAATTAAAGGTGTTGGACCAAAAATTGCTGAAAAAATAGTTTTTATGTTTAAAGAAAAAACGTTTGATGTAATAGAAAATGATTGTGAGAAATTGCTGAAAATAAAAGGGATAAATAAAAAATTAGCGTTGAATATAAATAAAAGTTTTGTGGATTTAGAACGCGATAGAAATAATATGATTTATTTACAGAGTCTTGATATTTCGCAGGGATATATAAATAAAATAAAAAAAAAATATGGGGATAATTTGATTGAGTTGTTGAAAATAAATCCGTATAGATTAATAGATGAAATTGTTGGAATAGGATTTAAAAAAGCAGATTTAATCGCTGAAAAATCAGGGATAGAAAAAAATTCGGATTTTAGAATAAAATCAGGAATAAAATTTTGTTTGAGACAGGCAAGCGAAAATAATGGACACGTTTGTTTGCCAAAAGAAATTTTATTGGATAACGTAAAAAATTTGCTTGAGATTGATTTGGATTTAATAGAAAAAAAATTGGATGAGATGCTAAAAGAAAATTTATTAACAGAAAAAATTTTAGATAGAAAAAAAGTTGTGTATTTAAATTTTTTTTATCTGATGGAAGAGTTTATTGCAAAAAAAATTTTGACCTTGAATGAAATAATAAATGATTTGGAAATAAAAAATTTGGATGATGAGATAAAAAAATTTAGTTTAAAAAAAAATATTTGTTTGACGGAAAGACAAATGGTTGCAGTAAAAGAAGCGATAAAAAATGGAATAAGTATTATAACCGGAGGACCTGGAACAGGAAAAACAACGACGTTAAAAGTTATACTTGGAATTTTAAAATCAAAAGGATTTTGTGTTGAATTATGTGCGCCAACAGGAAGAGCAGCAAAAAAAATGACGGAAGCGACTGGTTATCAAGCAAAAACTGTGCATAGATTACTCGGAATAAATTTTTTTGATGATGGAGAGAAAAAAATTAAATTTGATTTTGATGAGAATCATTTGCTTGAGACGGATTATTTAATTATTGATGAATCGTCGATGATAGATATTTATTTGATTTTTAATTTGCTTAAAGCAATAAAAATCGGAACGAAATTAATTTTTGTTGGTGATGTTGATCAGTTGTCATCAGTTGGACCAGGAAATATTTTAAAAGATTTGATAGAAAGTAAAAAAATTAAGGTTGTTTATCTCGAAAAAATTTTTAGACAGGCAGAAGAAAGTTTAATTGTAATTAATGCGCATAAAATAAATAAAAGCGAAAGGCTTGAATTAAATAAAAGTAACTGTAAGCATGATTTTTTTTTGATAAATAATATTAATAGCAGTGAGATTATAAATATAATTATAAAAATGATTTTGGAGCGGATACCAAAAAAATTAGGTTTGAAAAATATTTTAGAAACACAAGTTTTATGCCCGATGAAACGAGGAGATTTAGGAACTGTTAATTTAAATAAGATTTTGCAAGAGAAATTAAATGCGGCGGATTATTTAAAGAACGAAACGGTTTTTAATAATAATATTTTTCGCGAGGGCGATAAGATTATGCAGATAAAAAATAATTATTCGCTCGAGTGGCGTATTTTTGACAAAAAAAATATTTGTATAGCGAATGGATTTGGAATTTTTAATGGCGACACGGGATTTATAAAAAAAATTGATCATGAGCAAAAAAAAATAATAATAAAATTTGATGATGATAAAGTTGTTGGATATAGTTTTTTGCAACTGGATGAAATAGATTTGGCTTATGCGATTACGATTCATAAATCACAGGGAAGCGAATATAAATCAGTAATAATTCCTGTTTTAAATGGTCCACCAATGTTGATGAATAAAAATTTATTATATACGGCAGTAACGAGAGCAAAAGATTTGGCAATTTTAATAGGCAATCCAAAAATAATTTACGCAATGATAAAAAATAAAAAAGAGCTCGAAAGATATTCGGGCTTGAAGTTTAAAATAAAAAGTTTATGTGAATAAAAAAAACGAGCTGATTGTCATGGCTCGTCTTTGGATTCAAGCTTTTTTCCATTTTGATTTAATTCATCCATCTCTATCATCATGTTATTATGGCTCTTACTTAAGCTTTTACTTAACATGTTAGACAATGGACGTTGTTCACTCTTCGTTTGTATTGTTGTTTTTTCTCGCGCTTTCGATTTTCTGTAATCTTGAGTAATTTTGTTTGTATCCTCAGTAAATTTGTTTTTGTTGTCTTGCGAAAGAACATTTTCATTCCAATATTCATCTTTCAAATAAGGTTCATATCCTCTTGTATTCGATGGGTGGACAACCCGCTGGTACCAATCCCAACCATAACCAAAAACAATTGCTGCAATAGCACACATAATCTTCTCAAACCCGGATAATATCTTTCCTTCTGTTGTTTCGCAAAAATCAATAAACTTTTTTTTATCACCATTACAAAGCCTTATTAATTTTTTATAATATTTATCAGTAAGATCACTC
>CAMVHY010000138.1 GCA_947167415.1 uncultured Clostridia bacterium | reverse complement strand
ATTGAAATTGGTGTTTAATCATAAAAAATTTTGATAAAGTCTTGACAAATAAAAAATTTTGTTTGGGAAGATTTTGGTTGTGTAAAAAAATATCGTTGATAAAAATGTCGGCGGTATTTTTTTTGCGATAAAAAATTAAATAAAAATAAAAAATGTATTGACAGTAAATTTTTTTCGTGATAAAATATATTTAAATAAAATTAGAGTGGGGGATTTTAATATGTCAATAAAAAATAACGAAACAAAATTGCTTTTTAATGATTTTGAAGACGAAGGAAGTAAAAAATCCGACAGCGAAATTGATTTTTTTGTTAAATATAAAGATTTAGGCCTTGATAATAATAAACAATGTTATTGTTATTTTTATGAAAAGCAAAATGGAGAAAAAAACTTTGCTTTTAACGAAGGGCATAATCCAAAAATACGAAAAAGTGGTTACGAAGTGTATTATGTGTGCTGTAGCTGTGGAAAAAATTGCGTCGGCTTACGTTTTTTTGTTGCGGATAAAGAAATAAATATAGATGACGCGAAAGATATGTCACTAGAGAAAAATAAAGATGTAACTTGGTACGAAGTTAAACAAGACGAAGAAGGCAAAAAATATATTGCCAAATATGATTCGGGTAAAACAAAATGGGAAAAAACAGATATTTCATTTGCTTATAGCAACGATCATTCGAGTTTAGAAAAAAAATGGAAGATGGGTCCACAAGAAAAATATGGTAAAGATAAATTTTTGATGCATTTTTATAATCTTTACGATATGCGTATACAAAGCGATAAAACAAAAATTTCATCAATGATATCGAAAGATATAAGTGCACAGATTGACATTAATAATTTGAATGATGATATAAAAATATACGGATGTATGCAATTGAAACCAAATGATAAATTTTATTTTGATTGGGACAAAAAGACACTCAGGACAAAATTTGAACGAAATTCCGGCACTATAAATATTCATAATAATTATGTGGAAGATGTTTTTGCTATGCGATTTTATATTACAAAACAGGATATCAATTTTAAAATAGGCGATGAGGTTGCTGAAAATACGTTTTCTGAGTCAGTATCTGTATTTGAAGTTAGAAGAGATAGAAATAGTCATATAGTTTTATGGCATTTAAAGGATAAAGAAAAAAATGAGTGGGAGGCTGTTGATGGTGAAGTTATCTATTACTCCCTGTGCTGTTTTAAGAATATCTATACAGAACCAATCACATATCATTGTACAACTCAATTAGCAAATGATATCCAAAAATCTTATACCGTAGGGGTTTATGAAAACAATAAAAAAATTAGTGAAAATACAGTAGAGATAAACAATACAGATATTGTTGACCCAACTATGTCTAATAGAAATAACTAGTGAAAGCTTAAGTATGAAAAATAATCTGGACAATCAAATTGATCAATCAAAACAACAATCGAATTATCACATCGGCAAAACAATTTTTTTCGGTTTGATTTCAGTTGGCGTTGGTTTATTTGTTGGCTGGCTTTATGCTTTGATTCCGGTTGCATTGCTTATTGTTCTTGCGATTTTAGATCAAAAATTTAATTTTGTGCCTGAGTTTAAAACGACTTTTTGTTGTTGTATATTTTGTCCAATTTCAGATCGTAAAAAAGAAGAAAAAAATGAAAGTCCAAAACAGGATAAAAATGCAAGTATAAAAAATACGGAGATATAAATTAAAAAAAAGAATATGAAATGGCGAATTATGAAAGAAAGATAATTTTAATCGTGATAAGAAACTACAAAAAGTTTTTTTTTATAAAAATATAGTTTGTGTCGGGGGTAATCCGGTGCAAACTATTTTTGATTTGGGCAGAACAAAAAAATTTATCTGGAGGAAATTAAAGCTAATAAGATTGGCTTTTATTTTTATGGGATTTTTTGTTGCACGAGTTATAGTTTTTAAATTTTTAAGTCCGTTTGCAATTGCGTATTTAAGTTTATTTTTTGGTGGAATGGATTTTTATTTTTTAAGCTTTATTATTTTGCTTGGTTTATTAAATAAATTATCGGGCATTTATTTTTTAAGATATTTATTTGCGATATTTTTTATGGGTTTAATAAATATATTTGTTAATAAAAAAAAGTTATTTTTTAAAGCGCTAAACGGTTTTTTATGTTTATTTTTTTCTTCAGCAGTTATTTTTTTTATATGGCACAGAAATAATTTTTTATTGTTAACTAATTTTTTTGAAAGTATGTTTGTTTTTTGTTTGGTTTATGTTTTGAGTCCGGTAAAAAAATTTTTTTTGGAAGAAAAGAAATTTGAATTTGATAATGATTTATTAATAGGCCTTGGAATTATTTTCGGGGCAATAATTTGTGGAATGAGTGATATTTGTTTCGCTAATATTTTTATTATGGACGTAATTATTTTTTTATGTTTGATGATAATTGGCAGAAATTTTGGAAGTAGTTATAGCTGTATGTTTGGTTTTATTTTGGGAATAATTTTGAATCTGGTTGGAATAATTGAATTTAATAAAATAATTTTTTTGGCGAGTTTTGGAATTTTAAGTGGGTTATTAAAAAAAAATAAAGTGATTAATTTGATTTTAATGGATTTTAGTTTGCCGGTTATTATTTATTATTTTGCACGTGATTTTATGAATAAAAATTTTGTTATTGAGTTAATAATTTCGCAGGTTTTGTTTTTGGTTTTGCCATTTGATTTTTATAAGAAAAAAGAAAATCTTGGAGAAGAATATATTTGTAATATAAAAAGTATGATAAATTTGAAATTAAAATCTTTTGCGGCGGCATTTAAAAAATTATCGATGACGTTTAATAATTTATCGCGCAAAAAAAATTTTTTTGATAGGAAAGATATAGAAAAATTAATTGATTGTATTGTAAATAGGTCGTGTAATAATTGTGGAATGAGAGATTTTTGTTGGAAAAATAATTTTTATGTAAATTATCAGAGTGTGTTTGGGATTTTAAATTTGTGTGAGAAAAAAGGTTATGTTGATGTAAAAAATATTGCTGATGATTTTAAATTAAACTGCGTAAATATAAATAAATTTGTTGATAACACGAATAGGTTATTTGAAATTTATAAAATGAATTTGAAATGGAATAATAAAATAATTGAGAGTAGAGAATTAGTTTCGCAGCAATTATTTGGTGTGTCTGAAATAATAAATAATTTGGCAAGTGAATTGGATTTTAATATTAATTTTGATAATGATTTAGAAGAAAAAATTTTGGATGAGCTAATTAAAAATAATATAAAGTTTGAATCGGTTACGGCAAATAAAAATAAAAATGGAAGATATGAAATAATTATTGATATAAAATCATGTGTAAATTATAAAGCGACGGCAAAAAAAATTAGAATGTTATTAAATAATATTTTGGATAAAAAAATGGTTTTGGAAGAAAATTATTTTTTGTATGAGCATATTTTAAAATTTGTTGAGGAAAAAAAATTTTTTATAAATGTTGGTGTGGCGAGATGTGTAAAAAATAATAGTAAAGAATCCGGAGATTGCTATTCGATTTTGAAATTAAAAAACGGACAGTTTGCAATGGTTTTATCTGACGGAATGGGCTCGGGAAATTCAGCACGGTCTGAAAGTTTGGCGACGATAGAATTATTTGAAGATTTTATGGAAGCAGGGTTTGATAAAAATACAGCGATGAAAATGATAAATTCGGTTTTGGCATTAAAAAATAGTGATGATAGTTTTGCTACTCTTGATATTTGTTTTATTGATTTATTTAATGGCGTCGGAGAATTTATAAAAATTGGAGCGGCAAATTCTTTTTTGTTTAGAAACGATTTTTTAAGTGAAATAAAATCTTCGTCGTTGCCTATAGGGATTTTAAATAATGTAGATTATGAGTTTTTTGATAAAAAATTTTTAAACGGCGATGTAATAATCATGATGACAGATGGAGTTTTTGACACGATTAAAGCAATTGATAAAAAAAAATGGTTGTTGGATCTGATTTTAAATTTGAACAGTAATAATCCACAAGATATAGCAGATTTTATTTTGAATAATATAAAAGCTGAAAGCAAAAATTTTATTAAAGATGACATAACTATTTTGGTGGGACGCATATGGGAAAAGATTTAAAAAATAAAATTAATCGGACGATAATTATAAAAGGCAACGCGACAAAATTTTATGACGAAGTTATTTTTGTTATGAAAGAAAAAAATCCGGATTTGTTTTTGGCTGATAAAATATTTAATAAATATGATGCGAAAAAAATTATAAGAATAAAATTGATTTTGGAATGTGTTTTTTATGTATGTTTATTAATTTTTGTTTTGATTTTGTTAGACACTGTCTACACAAAGAAAGATGAAAAAGAAAAACAAACTATAAGATAAAGTGTAACGGAGCAAAATAAAAATGGAAAAAAAGACGTATCGTAGATTTGATATAAGCAATGTAAAGTGGAAGCTGACAAAAGCACCTGACATGTCAGCATAGGCAACACGGAGGCATAACCAAAGATAATCGAAAGTTTATCAATGCAATTGTTTGGATACTTAAAACAGAATCTCCGTGGAGAAATTTACTGCCGGATTATGGCAAGTGGGTTACGGTTC
>CAMVHY010000137.1 GCA_947167415.1 uncultured Clostridia bacterium | reverse complement strand
CAGCTCGATCGCTGTCTGTCAAAATTGCAATATCCACATCGGAATCTTCTGAATAATCTCCTCTGGCATATGAACCATATAATATAATTTTCCTGCATTTATTGGAAAGTGCTTTCGGGACATCCCTTACTGTTTTCTTTTTCACATACTCAAGTATGGCCAAACCAACGGATTTCCTAAAATATGTTTAAAGAAAGTCTTAAAATAATTCGACTCACCATCATTATTTTTTACTTTTCCGTCCGAGTTTCCATTCGAATCAATTTCGCCTTTATATTCTTCAATCGTTGGCAAACCTAACGACGTTGGTTTGTCACGCAATTGCGTAAAAATTAAAATTCCAACTAAAGCCGAAATAATTGCAGGAGCATAAAACGCCGATTGCCAACCAAATCGACTTATCGCTAAATTAGCTATTATTCCCGCGAAAACAACTCCAACTTGATGCGAACTCGAAATTATTGACCATCTGATTCCGCGCTCAGAATTAGTAAACCAGTAGCTCAAACTTTTCGCAATCGGTGGAAAAGTCATAGATTGGCACCAACCATTTACCGCCCACAAAAAACACAATGCATATAATAAAGCAGTTCCGGGAGTAAAAAAATTAGCGGCAAAAGCAAAACAAAAACTTGCAATCGCTACGCATATAAATGCTGTCGAAAAAAACGTCCTAACATTTGATCTATCCGCCAACAATCCGTTTATAAATTTTCCTACACCATAAGTTAAATAAAATGCAGAGCTCACCGTCCCTATGTTTTCATTTGTCCATCCCAAACTTGTACATATACTTGGTGCCGCAATCGACAAATTTTTTCTTCCAACATAAGAAACAACATAAGCAAGATAACCATAAAACATTATCTTCCATCTATAATTTTTATATAACTTATCAACTTTTTCTTTGTCCTGAATCGTTTCTTTCGCCTCAGGTTCTTTAAAAAATTTCAACATGATAACTAAAATACACCCTTCTTTTATTTTTTTTACTGCAATTAAAAAAGTAATATATAAAAAACATAAAGTCAATAACTTTTATTTAATAATTTTTGTTTTAAGTTAAAAAGTTTTTCAGACAGGCAAACAAACATAATCTCAGGATTAATAATTCTTTTATATTCATCCCAAAGAGTTTCTTTTTGCTCGTTGCAATATTTTTTTATATCACAAACGCTAAAAATTTCCGACACCCTTCTACCATTTTCTATTATTTTTTCTAACATTGGCTTAACAAAATAATTTTTTAAATCCAAATTTATTTTTCGCCAACTAATATTTTCATTAATTACACAAATATTTTCGCTACCCAAAAAATTTTCATCGTGCAATGCCAATAAATCCATTTTGATTTTACCTGAGTCTTTATTATAAATTCTAAAAATCTGTTTAAATCCCGGAGTGCTTATTTTTTCCGGATTCTCAGAAATTTTTATTTTCGGCTCAAGCCCTCCTGTTTTATTTTCCATTGCAACCATTTTATAAACTCCACCAAGTGATGGATTTCCATCTCCAGTTACTAATTTCGTTCCGATTCCCCAAGCATTTATTTTTGCGCCTTGATTTTTTAAATGCAAAATTAAATTCTCATCCAAATCATTCGAAACTATAATTTGCGCCTCATATAGATTTTCTCGATCAAGCTCTTCTCTTATTTCTTTTGTCAAATAAGCAAAATCTCCGCTGTCTATTCTCACACCAAATTTTTTTGGTTTTTTGTTTTCCGCAATTAAATTTTTAAAAACTCGAATTGCATTCGGTAAACCAGATTTTAAAACATCATAAGTATCCAACAACAATATTATATTATTTTTAAAACATCGTGCGTATTCATAAAATGCTTCGTATTCGCTCTCAAAACTCATAATCCAACTATGAGAATGTGTTCCACTCGCTGGAATATTAAATTTTTTTGCCGCTAAAACATTGCTCGTTGAATCAAATCCTCCAATTATACTTGCACGTGTTCCAAAAATTGCAGCATCAGGTCCTTGTGCACGTCTTAATCCAAATTCAGAAATTCCATCATCTCCTGTAACTTGTTTTATTCTAGCCGCTTTAGTCGCTATTAAAGTTTGATGATTAATTATATTTAAAATCGCGGATTCCAAAAACTGCGCTTGAATTATTGGAGCTTTTACTGTTAACAGAGGCTCATTCGGAAAAGCAACTGTTCCTTCTTTTAACGCATAAATATCTCCCGTAAATCTAAAATCTCTCAGATATTCAAGAAATTCATCTTCAAAATCAAAATTATCTCTCAAAAAATCTATATCTTCTTTCGAAAACTTTATATTTAAAACATAATCGATCACTTGCTCCAAACCCGCTACTACAACATAACCATTACCAAAAGGATTTTTTCGATAATAAATATCAAAAACCGCGCTCTTATTCGCGCTTTTATTTTTAAAATATCCCTGCATCATCGTTAATTCATAAAAATCTGTTAACAAAGTTAAATTTCTGTTTATAAAAATCATCCCCACGTTTGTTTATTTTAAAAATTTTTTTCCGTTCATATATGCATCCGGCACACGTCCGTTTATCAGCGTATTTACCAAAAATATTTTTTTTGTGAACACAAATTTTTTCTTATTTAGCGGATTTATTACCTGAGAATTAAATTTTATTTTTAACCAAACTTGAAAATTCGTTTGATTTATCCCTGCATTGATGAGTTTTGTTTTGTAATCAATTAATGTGCTTCCGATAGGCAATATTTTTATTTTCATATTTGGCCAGGTTAAATTTAAAAAATTAATCCCCAAAAAAGACGTGATAAATGTGCCGAGACAAAAATTTATTTCATTGCTTTTACTATCTTTTAAAAATTTATCGGGAATATAAACCGCTAGTTTACAGCAAAATTTATTAATTAAAATATTATTCACTGAGAAAAAATTTATCTGTCCACCGTCAAAATTTATATTGTAAAAATCACTTGTTGTCAAACGATTTTTTTTTACAAAATCCGAAACCGCGCTATCAATCGCTAAATTTATTTTATTGCTTATTGTTGGTTCCGATTGAATTAATATCTCATCAAAAATTTTTTTATTTAAAAGCAAAAAAATAAAAACCACAAAAAGCACGGCTATGACAAAAATCAATTTCTTAATAAAAAATTTTTTTCTGTTTCGAAATTTTTTTTTGTATGACATAAAAAAAACTAGTCACCTTTTTTAAATGATGACTAATTTTATTAATTTTATTTAAAAAAAATTCCCGTGCTTAAAAAAATAAAAAGGTACCGAATTTCATCATAATTTCCATCAAAATTAATTTTTCAGAACAAAGGAACCACGATTTTTAATTAGGAAGTATCTGCACGAAATAAAGATAAAAGACAATAAAGAGAGAAATTGATAAAAAGAATAAAAGAAAGAACAAAAGATGAATTGCCACAAGGTGCTGCAGGAAAAACAATTGTGATGACCGAGCCAAAATTTATTCCAAATGAAGCAATCGAAATAAAATTAGACGATAATATTAATTTTAAAATGCGTTTAATAGATTGCGTCGGATATTTAATTCCGGGTGTAAATGGTCATATGGATGGAGAAAATCCAAGAATGATAAATACGCCATGGTTAGATGAAAAAATTCCGTTTACTGAAGCTACTGAAACAGAAACAAAAAAAGTTATTAAAGTTATGGAATTGTGACGCCGGCGGTTGATGAAATGAAATTAGAAAGTCCAGAAATAATTAAACACGGAACAAAATTTGGCGTGAAATTTAAAGCAAAAACTCCGAGCATTCATTTAATTCGCGTCGATCGTTGGAAGTCAACAGCAAAGCGAAGAATTAATAAATAATTTAAAAACATAAATGGCAAATGATCCCGATAAAATTTGGGAATTAAATATGTTCAGCAAATCTATGTATGATTTAATAAAAGACGGATTGCAAAGCAAACTTTATAATATTCCCGAAGACACACGAATTAAATTACAAGAGACACTGCAAAAAATAATAAACGAAGAAAACGGCGTTTTGATTTGTATTATTTTATGAGATTTATTTTTTTTGATTGAAAAAAAAGTAGACTGATATAAAACCAATCTGCTTTTTTTATATAAGTTTATGGATAAAAATTATTAACGGCGGAAAGTCTTTATTGGGCTAAATACTTTATCAACATCAGGTATTTTTTTTGATTCTCATCATTCTTATAATCAAGATTTAACATTTCTTTTTGATTATCATTATTCTCATCCTTAACATTGACACCGGCAAACTTTTCGAGAATCGGATACAATTTTTTAGTTAAACCTTTAGTATTGTTAATAATTTTCTCCTCAAGAAAACAAGATAATTTATTTTCTACAACAATACTTGCAAATACAACTTTTATAACTAAGTTATCATCCACTCTTTTTTTATCTTTATTTTTTCTTCCTTTTTTCTCTTCTACATCATTATTTTCATTTTCGTTTTTGTTTTCACTGTTTTCATCTTTATTTAAGTCATTTGGGTCATTAATATCACATTTGCCATAGCTTTCATTCTTTTTAATTTCATCTTCTTTTTCGTTTTTATTACTATCATCATCTTCTTCTTCTATTTCTTCTTCTTTTTCAATTAATTCCTTATTTTC
>CAMVHY010000136.1 GCA_947167415.1 uncultured Clostridia bacterium | reverse complement strand
ACAGCGTTTTGTTCAGGTTATTAATGGTAAGTTTGAACTCGAAGATATTTCCGTTATAAACGCCGTCGGTGTTATCCGCAAGAATAGCAGCATCGTCGTTATATTGGATGGCATAATTGTCAAAGAACTCCATTTGTCCCTCGCGTTCATTCTCATATGGCGTATGAAAATTAGCCATTACAAACCACCTCCATTAAAAAAGGAAAAGCGGTTTACATAGTTAATCTTTTTCAAAACAACGCTGTTGCGTTTTTTCTTTAAAAGCTCTTACATAAACCGCTAAAAAATTTTTATTAAAAAAGCGCTTTGTTTTCTCAAAAGCGCCTTTTGTTTCTCTAATCTTATAATTTTTTGTCGATAAAAGCAAAAAACAAACGTGCATATAATCTCTAAAAAACGGCTTTATTTCTTGTTTTATGCTTGGATTTTGTTTTTTCACGTAAGTTTTTAAAACTAGGGCAGTACTAACATAAAACGTAAGTCGAAAATAAAAGAGGTATATGGTAGAGATAAAAATAGAATCAAGTTTGTTTAACCATTCTCTATTATGTTTTCTATAATCAGGTGGTAAATCTCACTATGAAGATCCTGTTCTTATTATCCATACAACTACACTGATAAACTTTCTATTGTCTTTTGCTATCCCACAGTGTTACTCTCATTTGCTAAATACAACTCTATCTTTTCTCATACTTTATTGTCTATATCAAATCTATAATACGGTTTTTTGTTCATTATTTTCTCTTCCTTTATTCTTTTTTGTTTATTTTATAAATTTCTTTCTTCATTGTCTTTTATTTCTATTTTGTGTAAATACTCTCTAAAAAATGGGAAAAAGATAAAAGTTGATTTTATAGCTTTTATTTTTTTTGTGTAAAAAAATATTTGATGAGGAAATAATAAATTTTTGTGTGGCTAAATTTATGTTTACAAAATAAATTTTGATTTTATTTTTGTTTTGTGTTATGGTTTTAAATGCTTTTTGTAGAAAAGTAAAAGTTTCGGCTTTTCACCGTGTGTTAATTGCGATGCTCGGTATTTTTAAAAAAATAAAAGCCGGTATTTTATGCGCTTTTATTTTTTTTTGATTTATAAAAAAAATTTTATTTGGAGGTGCGTAAAAATAAATTTGTTTATAAACGAAGCAATTCGTGACAAAACAATAAGATTAATAGATTCAGATGGAACACAATTAGGTATTGTTTCGATTCGCGAGGCACTTGATCTCGCGGAAGAAAAAAAATTGGATTTGGTAAAAATTGCTCCGGATGCAAAACCACCTGTTTGCAAAATAATGGATTATAGTAAATATAAATATGAGCAAGTAAAAAAAGCAAAAGAAGCTAAGAAAAAACAAAAAATTGTAGATATAAAAGAAATAAGAATTTCGGTTAGTATAGGTGAACATGATTTGGAAATTAAAAAAAAGAAGTTAGTGGAATTTATTGATTCCGGACATAAAGTTAAACTTGTTATAAGATTTCGAGGACGTGAAATAAAACAAAAAGAAACCGGAGAGGAATTAATAAATAAATTTAAAAATGGTCTTGATGATATATGTCTAATCGAAAAGCCGCCAATTTTTGAAAATAGAAATATTATCGTTGTGTTTTCGCCTGTAAATAAAAATAAAATTAAATAAAATCATGGAGGATTTTTTATGCCGAAGTTAAAAACAAGTAAAGCCCTAAAAAAAAGATTTAAAATAACTGGAACGGGTAAAATTAAAAGATCGCAATCCGGTACTCAGCATTTATTGAGCGGAAAAACTACTAAAAAGAAAAGACAAGCTAGAAAATGTGCTTATATTGCAAGTAATAAAGTCGTAATAAAATATAAAAAGAAAATATAAATATAAAGGAGAATTATTATGGCAAGGATAAAAGGCGGTTTAAATGCTAAAAAAAGACATAAAAAAATATTAAAAGCAGCAAAAGGTTTTTTTGGTGCAAGATCAAAAAAATATAGAGTTGCAAAACAATCTGTAATGAGAGCAATGGCTCACGCTTTTGCAGGACGAAAACAAACTAAAAGGGATTTTCGTAAAATCTGGATCGTGAGAATTAATGCCGCTGCGAGAGAAAATAATATTTCGTATAGTAAATTTATGTACGGCATGAAAAAATTAAATATGAATATAAATCGAAAAATGTTGGCTGATTTGGCTGTAAATGATCCAAAGGCTTTCAGTGAACTGGTTGAAAAAGTTAAACAAAATTAATTTTGTTTGTTAAAAAAAAAAGCGAAGCGTAAAATTATGCTTCGTTTTTTTTATGGAATATTAAATTGATCCTTTAATCTCGTCCTGAGAAATTTGTGTTGGAGACTTTGTATTAATCTCAGATTCATTTGATCGATACTCTGATTTTATATTTTCTTTTGTTTGGGTTTCTTCTGGATAATCATTTTGCAACACATTAATTTTTCTGATGTCATTACTTTTTTTTCTATATTTTTTTATCGACCAAGCCAATAAAAACACAAGATCAACAAACAAAATAACTGCACATGCAACACATAACCATTTAGTTCCTACAGCAAAACCGATTACGCCAAACAAAATTGACAAAATTATAAAACCAATAGCAATCATTAATGGATTGTGTAAAATTTTTGCTTTGAATAAATTTGGTTTGGGTGGGCTTTGCTGTTCTTGATTTATAGAATTGTTATTGTCGCTGACAATGATTTTTTGGCTCTGATTTTGTATTTTATCGTTTTGTTTCGGCAAATTTTTCTGATCTCTAACAATACCTTCATACATTATTTCTTCTTCTGTTTTGTTATTTTGATTTTTGTTCAAATCGATTTTTGGATTAATATTTTGTGCAGAATTAGTATTCTCCATTGATTCTTGTATTTTTTCTTTCGTGTCATTATCATTTCCTTTACTTATATTCGAACTAATCGATTCTACATCTGTATTATTTTTACTATCTTTTTCTCTGAGATTATTTTTATCCACACTTTCAGTTTGTACCCCTAAATCAATATTCCATTCTTTAAGAAGCTCTAAAATATCGGGGTCCAAATCGATTTCTGGATTAATATTTTGTGCAGAATTAGTATTCTCCATTGATTCTTGTATTTTTTCTTTCGTGTCATTATCATTTCCTTTACTTATATTCGAACTAATCGATTCTACATCTGTATTATTTTTACTATCTTTTTCTCTGAGATTATTTTTATCCACACTTTCAGTTTGTATCTCTGTATTAATATTCCATTCTTTAAGAAGCTTTAAAATCTTATTTTTTTTATCAATGTCATTTAACTGACTTATATATATCAAATACTTTTGCAAAAACGTAGAATTCTTTTTGTCACGCAAAATCTTTTTTTCAGCATCAAGAGAATAGTCACGATCACTCTGATCATCAAGAGAATAATTAAGAAACGGATCACTATACAAACGTACAATTTTTTTTGTTAATTCGTCAAATATTTTTTGGATTCCATTATGATTTTCGTTTTTTGAACATAACGTAACAATACCATTTAATACGTCTGGTTGATCTATCACATAAATCAAAAATTTTGCGTTTTTGTCGCGATGTCCATCTTTACCGCTTATCATCCATTCAATAATACGCGTTGGATTTGACGAAATTAATTTCAAAAAAGTTGATCTCCAATGTTCGATTTTGACAAAAGTGCTATCACGTTCAGAATACAATTGATCTTCTAATGCAAAAAAAATCTGATCACAAAAATTTTTATCATTACCAAAAAAATCACGTAAACATTTCTTAACTACCAATTCGTATAATCCATTTATCTCATCGATTATTAGTTCCACATAGGCATTGTTTTTTTTAATTAAATCTAGATTATATAAAGCCAAATCAATAATAGAACTAAAATTAAAAACATTTACTTTCGTATAACCATATTTTTTTAATCCGGATTTAATTAAATCTTTTTCGATGTTATTAAGCAAAAATATTGGATCTACATAATCTATTACAAACTCAGGTTGAAGAGAAATCAAGTAAAAAATTCTGTTCTCAAAATATTTTCTTTTATCTGTGTGATAGCCCTTATTCAAATGATTAACCAATTTTTTAAAAATTTCATCATTCGGATTAAGATGATCTTTCATAAAATCCTGTACAATCGGATTTTTTAAATTAAAAGCGATTGATTCAATCATATAAAATCTTTTTTGCCCATTTAAAATCAAATCCGAAATAAAATCTTTTTTTTGCTTATCACTCCATCCATCTTTTTCTGTTTTCCTTTTCAAATATTTTAAAATGCAATTAAAACAATCATCTTCCGACTTATAGTATTTATTACAAAAAACTTGATCTTTTATAGCAGCTCTTCCTTCATCGTGACTCATTAAAAATTTTATATCAATAAAGTTTACAGCAGCACAATAATTACACGAAATTAATATCAAAATAGCATGTTCTCTTCGTTTTTCATCCCAACCATTTTTCTCTGTTTTTGTTTGTATCTTCGACAAAATGTCTTTTTTATATTCTGTGTGCCTATTATAACTTTGTAAATATTCTTTTAATTGCGCTTGGATTTCTTTACAATCGATATTCAGTTTTAGCTTCATCTAAATTCTTTTTCTTTTTTTCTAATTCATTTTTT
>CAMVHY010000135.1 GCA_947167415.1 uncultured Clostridia bacterium | reverse complement strand
TCGCAATTAGCAAATCAGTTGAAAGAAACAAATGAGTTTGAAGAATATTTTTTGCATGCAAAAAACTGGATTAATTTGCCAAGTTTAGGAGTAGATTTCAATGATTTTTGTAAGATTATTTCAGATTATAAATTTGATAATATGGATGAAGATGAAAATGGTATTCAACATTTATGCAAAACAATGTCATTGGATGAATTTGTCGAGCTTTTTATTATATGGAAAGAACTTGATTTTGATGATCAAAATAACGATGAATCAGAGAATGCGTACAAAAATATAAAATCATATTTATATAAATCAGATTGTTATGAAATAAATCAGAGAGTCGACGCTATAAATAAATATCTGTCAGAGAAAAATAAGTTGAAAACCGATAAAGTAAAAAAGATAATAGATAAAAAAACAGATCAAAAAATTAACAAGAAAGCGAATTTGTATGAGCAGAATGAATCTCCCGAAAATAATGACAAAGATAAACAAACAAAAATAAAATGGTGGAAAAATATTTGGCTTTGGCGGTTTTTAAGTTTAGGCGCAACAATTTTAAATTTGATGTTAATGATTGCTTTTATAAATGTCTGGTTTTATTTTATTGCACCACTAGTAATCTTTGTTGTTTTAACTGTCGTATTATTTATTTATAAACCTACGACGAAGTACGAAATTAAGGAAAGATTGAGCTCTGACGAACCATCTGAATCTTTGCCAGATAGTAAAGGTACAGGTAATTCAAAAGAATTTCCAAACTATGAGAAACAAGATATAAATAAAGATCCACAATAACCAAATAAAAAAAACAAAAAAGATGTATTTAAATCGCAGAATCTTTTGCTTGTAAAAGAAATGGTTACACGAAATTAAACTTTGCTTACACTAATTTTCATAAAATATCCAACTGAAATCAACCAATGTTTATGTGTTTTAAGGTTTATTGCCTCGGGTCTTGTTCCAAAAATAATCATCGTTTTTATCAAATATTATCGCCTCAAGTAAAAAATAATTTTTGCCCGCTCAATTCTATAATTTAAATTCGTGTCAATCAAGCCTTATTCATCTATAAATTTTTTTTTAACTTTTTTAGCGAATAACAAAAATCATCTTCTTTTTTGCTTTTGATTTTTAAAATCATTTTTCTTGCAGAAAGATAAATTCAAGTGCTTGACAAATTAAAATTTTTATTTTATAATAATCAATGAAAAAAAATTTGGAGGCAGCAAACCGATGAAAGAACACGATAGTGGTTCTGAGTCTGAAGTAAAAACATCTCAACAATCAGAGACATTTCATGATTTTGTTTTTGGCAAAGGAAATGCGGAGGGGCTTTGGAAAATTGCTGACGAGATAGCAAAAGGATCTTTTAGTTATTTCTCTGGCAGAAGTGGTTTTAATAAAACAGAACCAGCAGGTAATTACAATGCTGTTGTGTATTTTGTTTCTATCATTGCCAATGAAGAGGAATTAGACAAATCAAAAAAAATATTATCGGATATGTACAAAACGGAAATTGATAACAACAAGGCTAGTTATGATAGTGATACTAATGAGAAATTATTTAGTCAAGAAATCAAAAAATTCAGTTCCGATTATCAACAGATTTTGAAGTCTGTTTTTGACATGTCATGGTATAACAAAATAAGAAATTATTGTTATCCAAACGGTGCGCCGCAAGGTGAATACCGAAAAGAATTTTTTGAATACCTTGAAGAACTGTTGAAGTGCATGGCCGTTATTGACATTCTAAGTGCAGGATGTGATGATTGCATCAAGATCACAACGGACAACGAAGATGATTTTGAAGCCGCAATTAAAAGCTATTTTTTGGAAGAAAATCGCATAAAAGACAGGCTATATTTTATAGCATCGAAATCTGGTTGTGAAAAATATGACGACAAAAAAGATTTTATAGCGCAGTTTTTCCAAGCTTATATTGATTATAGGCTCAGGGATCAAGAAAACAAAAAAACTGTAGTAAATTTATTCGTAGAATATAATTCTGCGCAAGTCGAAACTTTAAAAACTGAAGAAAAAAATGATAATGCACCAAATATAAAACTGATTGTAGCTAGTAATATAACTGAAAACTTGAGTAAAACTAATGAAACTAATATTAATAATGAAGCGAAACAAACAAATAATAAACAAAGTGGTGCAATTGTCCCTAAAATAAAATGGTGGAAAAATATTTGGTTTTGGCGATTGTTAAGTTTAGGCGTAACAGTTTTAAATTTAATATTAATGATTTCGTTTATAAATTTTTGGTTCTATTTTATTGCGCCGTTAGTGATTTTTGCTATTGTTACTCTCGTATTATTTTTTTATGAACCGGCATCTGAAGAGAAAATTAAAGAAGAGTTAGAAGGTGGTGGAGGTAGTATGCCTTCTCAAAATAATCAATTTACAACAGAAAAATATCCAGATTTGCAGATAAGCCAAGCAAACAAACAAGCAAACAAACAAACAATTTTAAACAATAATTGATAATAGCTTAAAATAAAAAAGTTTACATTAAAGTTTATTTTTTTTAAGAAAAAACAACGGTATGTAAGTTGTAAAAGTTGATTCAATAAAAATTAACATGTCGAAAAAAATTATTTGTGTTTAAATAAAATTATTGTTAAAATAATATGCAAACGTAGTTAAAAAAAATATTTAACAAATAATATTTTTGTGATATAATCCGTATGTATGTATTTGTTGAGCGTTTAAAAATTAAAATTATAATATTGGGAGTGAAATAAATGATTGACAATAAGAATAATGGTGAAGATAAAGCAAGATTCATTAACTCTTTGAATAAAATATTTTGCAATAAAGAATGTTGCGCGGATTATATTCGTTTTGTTTTGAACAAACCGAAAGATATAGCAGAAGATGAATTAGATAAGAATGTTATAAGTAATATAGAATTAATAAAAAAAAGCGCAGGCAAAGATTATGATAAAAACAAAATTAAGGAAGAAGCAGCTGATGCGCCAGAGCCAAACGAATTTTTAGAGGGTGGAAAATTTTCTGGTTTACCAAATGAAATCAAAAGTGCTTACTTGGAAAAATATTTTGAGATTATAGACGGTGACAGCTTTGACTATAAAAAATCATTTTCGGATAATTTGCAAAGTATGCTTGATAAATATCAAAATTATCCTGAAGGTGTGTTCTTACACATTTTAAGATTGCGACTTGAGAATTTTGAAGAAAAACCAAACGACAACGACAATAAAAATACTGATATTCGTAATGATGATTTTGTATCAAAACAAAATTTAGCAAACGAAATAAAAAAAATTTTAGATTCCAATAATAAAAAACTTGATAAAAAAAAATTAGCGGTTCTTTGGGAATATTATGAGTATTTTAATGGTATCGATGAAAATGGAAAATTGGATAAATATCCACAAGATAAAGTCAGACAGCTCAAAGAGGCTCTTGAAAAAATTACACATAGCGATGATTTTGAAGGACATAAAAAATCGAGTTTAATACAAAGTGCAATAATAACAGGGAAATTGAGAGCTTATAAGATAGATAATACTTTTAAATGGGAATATGTTAAAATTTTAGAAAATTATAGCGACGAGATGAAAATTGCTGTAATTGAATCTTTTAATTTTTTCGAAGGACAACGTTGTGCTGAGGTTGTGAAAAAAAATGGCGCCGAGAAAATTATTAAATACAATCAAATAAAAATTGATAATTTGTGTTATGGAAAGGGTGATTATTCAGGTTTATCACGTAAAGTACGTGCCAAGATGATCGAGAAATTAGATAGTGGAATTAAGGACACGTTTGATAGCGCTGAATTTGATAAATTTGCTCGTTACTTGATGAAAGCTTATCAAATCGACGTAGATAATGTTGATTCAGAAATATTAATGGCTCTATTTAAACTTTTTTTAAATTCGAATCCAGCGATCGGCGCAGATATTACACAAATTTTAACAGCTATGTCAGAAATTCAAAAGCAAACCAATAATTTTAAAAAGCAGACTGATTTAGCTTCTGAATTGCTTAGTAAATTATCTTTTGATCTAAATGAAGAATCTTTAAATACAAAAATAGAGTTAGCGCGACAATTCAACAAACGAAAAATACAAACTGAAGAACAACAAAGACAACTTAGAAATGCACAATTTAGAAAAAGTATACTTCATTTTTTTGGCAAAATACTTTTTTGCCTTGTATTTTTTGTTGTTGCAATACCAACTTTATTAATCAGATGGAGTTTGAGATTTCTTTGGGGAATTCTTAGTTGGTTTATAAATATGTTTTATTGTAACTGGTGTCACGCAAAGTCTGTGGGTCAAGGATTTAAAAATTTTGGCTGGGAGTTTTTCGGGTTTTTCTTAGGCGGTCTCGTTGGAGCAGTTGCAAGACGATGGTTTATTTCTGATCCTCTTGCGATGCGCCAAATATTTCAAAATTTATGGTATAGATTTTTTGGTGATAATAAGGATATTAATAATCATCAAGTGTATGTCACAGGTTATATTGTGTGGTTAGGAGATAAAGAAATAAAAGGAAAAGATATTTGTTATCGAATTGATGGATATGAGCACCGTGTTGAAATAAAAATAAAAAGTACTAATTTCGGTGTTGGCGATTATTTTAAATTTATGTCTGGATATTCTGAAGTTATAAATAAATCTGAAGCTG
>CAMVHY010000134.1 GCA_947167415.1 uncultured Clostridia bacterium | reverse complement strand
ATTAGATATATATGAAGTTAAAGAAAAATTAGGAAATGGAAAATTTGGTTTAGTCAAATTAGGTATTAATAAACAAACAGAATAACCAACAAAATAACGAAAAAAATAGCGATGAGAATAGCCTGGAAAACAAAAAAGATACGGAAATTAATACTGAACCTAAAAAAGATATAAACGAAAATAATAAACAAAAAGAAAAAAATGAAATAAATATAATCGATAGCAAAAGTAATAATACAATCGAACAAAATATGAACAATATTACAGAAAAAGCAAAACAAATTGAAAATCCAATCAATAAGAAAAATATTTTGATAAAATTCTTAGCGTGGTTGTTGACGTTTTGTCTCGTTTTACTTTGTATTTATTTTTTCATTCAAGCTGCAATTGCGAACGCGCTCATAACTTTGATATTGACAATTATTTTTGTCGTCGCATCAATTTTACTCACTATTTATTTGCCAAATAAAAAAGAACAAAATATCGATAAGATTAAAACGCCACTCAGTGAAGAAAATGGTGGGTATAACCGTTTGAATGATCAAGATGATCAACCACAAAAACAGATAATTGAAGAAGAAAGAAAGAAAGAAATAAATAATAATTAAGCATCGCAAACTATAAGCGGTGCTTTTTTTTTAGAAATATTTTAAAACGCTGTATAAAACGCAAATAAACAACAAAACAATCATTACAAGCATAAAAATATTTTTTTTCACATCAAGATTATTATCCTTACTCGTTTTATTTTTTTTATAAACTTCCGTTTTATTATTTTTTTTAACTTTTATTTTTTTTTTTATTTCTAATTTTTTATAATCAATTTTTTTTGCCTCATAAAAATTTTTTTTTGTAAAAGCTTTAATACAAAAATTAGTGAACTCGCTTTTTTTTCCATAAAAATCTTCAAAACCATATTTATCTCCATAAAAATTTTTATTTTTTTCTCCTATAGCTCGTGACGAAAATAAACTTTCCCTGCTTTCGCACGCAATAAAATTATTACAGCCTAAAAATTCTATTCCTACACCAAATTTTTTCTCTTCCAATAAAATTTTTTCCGGCAAATCAATTACATAATATCCTGGCAAATCAAACCTTTTTTCACATAAAAAATCACTGCGGCCAATAATTTTTCCATCTTCATTTACTTTTAACAAAAAAAATTTTGCACGCGTATTATTTCCCGCCACAAAGATTCCAATTTCACACAAAGCTTCTTTTTCACTTTTTAAATCAAAAACGCTCGCAATATATTTTTTCCCATCCAACATTTTTTTTTCTATTGCCGAAGTCATTCCAAAATAATCATTCTGATAAATATTTTCAAACTCATATTTTTCTTGCATATCAACAATATCTGACATAAAACAACAATTTTTAGCAAACAATTCATCTTCATACGAAACATAAAAAAATCCCACATTATTTCCATTTTGTCCCCAAGAATTTTTTACAATAAACGCGCCATTTTTTTCCGGCAACTCATTTTTTTTACTAAAATTATCTTTTAAATAATTATCATCCCATCCGACAATCGAAACCATATGATTACAATTTTCCATGTCCTCACAACAAAAATAATTTTTCTGCTCATCATCCAAAAATTTCTCATCAAAATAAATACTCGCAGCAACACTCCCTTTCTCATAAACAAATTTTTTTATCAACTCTCTATGATTTTTCAAACTTAAATCATCTTTCTTATCTGCATCGGGTATATAAATAATTTTCTTTATGTACTTCACCGGCTTTTTTTTTTGCGTTTCTTCATAATCTCTAGGCAAATAATTTATTTCATATTTATCATCTTTTTCTAAAACAGGTCCTCTTCCACTCGAAAAATATGCGCTTGCCATTTCAATATTTCCCGTCAAATCAAAATCAAACTCATATAAATTATTCAAACTCGCTCCCTTATTTAAATTAAAAATCATATTCATTTCCGAAAAATCTATTTCGCGCTTTAAATTATTTTCCTTTAAAAAATTAGTTTCCAAAGTCGAAATTATTCCAAATGCCCAACACGGTCCTGATTTTCCCTGAGTTTTTACCGGCGTAACAAAACCTTCTTTTCGTGCATCATATTTTTCTGGCAAATTAAAATCATAATTTTTCCCGTCATTTAAATAATCATGATCAAATCTCGAATTACAAAATATATTTTTCGCACTACAAAAAAAAACAAATAAAAAAAACATGACCGCAATCATATTTTTTATCTTTTTAATTACAATCATTTTTTTTACATCCTCCGCAATTTAAACATCTATTCGCTTCTTGTAAAAATTCTTTTTCACTCCACGGCAAAATAATTTCATCAAAATCTTTTTTTCGCTCACAAGCTTTTCTTTTTTTCATTTCCAATCTCGTGTTTTCAAATTTGGTTTTCACCTGCAAATTATTTTTTTTTATATCATCAATTTTTTCTTTACCAATCAATTCTTTGCCTAATAAAAAATTATTTACATACTCACAAACTTTTTTTGCATCAGCAATCGCATTAATAGCAATTCGATTTTTATTTCTTACTGCATCTCCAATACAAAAAATTTTTTTTTCGCTCGTTTCAAAACAATCATTTATTTTAATAGTCCCATCAATATTTGTTTTACCTTCAAAAAAATCTGCTTCAACATCTTGTCCAATCGCCAAAATAATTAAATCAAATTTCTCCGTTACAATCTCATTTGTTTTAATAATACTTGACCGACCATCAGAATCTTTTTCGCCCAATTTATATTTTTCCATAAATAAAATTTTTTTATTTTCATTATCAAGCAAAATTTTTACTGGTGACAATAATTCTCTGAAAACAACTCCTTCATCAATCGCGTCATTTATTTCGCTAATTTCCGCCGGCATTTCATTTTTCGTTCTACGATAAATATTAATTACTTCTTTTGCATTTAATCTTATTGCGCTCCGACAAATATCAATTGCTGTATTTCCTCCGCCGATAACAGCAATTTTTTTTCCGTCAACCAATTCTTCCATCTTTTTTTTATTCACTTTTATATTTCTCAAAAATTCTATTCCGTCATAAAAATTTTCTTCGCCAACACATTTAATTTTTTTTGCTTTCCAAGCCCCAATCGCCAAAATTATCGCATCAAATTTATTTTTTAACTCATTAAATTTTTTTTTGTCGACTTTCATGTTTCCAATAAAATCTATTTTTAACTCATCAAAAAAATTCATTTCTCGATTTAAAATTTTTTTTGGCAAACGATATTCTGGCACGCCATATTTTAACATTCCACCGGGCTCAGACATTTGATCAAAAATAAAAATTTTATGACCAGACAAACTTAAAAAATAAGCGCAAGAAATTCCTGCCGGACCTGCTCCGATTACACAAATTTTTTTTTTAGGTTCGTGATTTTTTTTTATCTCAAAATCAAATTTGTTATTTAAAAACATATCTGCTAAAAAAACCCTGATTTGATGAATATTTATTGCACCATCTTTAAATTTTCTTGTGCATCTCAATTCACATGGATGTGGACAAATTCTTGCAATCGATGCCGGCAACGGCAAATTTTTTTTTACTAAATTAATTGCATCCAAAAACTTTTTCTGTTTTATAAAATTTAATACCTCGCGAATATTTATATGCGCTGGACAATTTAGCATACACGGCGGTATTTTTTTTTCGTTCATAAAAAATCATTCCCTTAAATTTTTGATTAGTAAAATTATATGATGAAAATCAATCGACAAAAATATCTTTAATGAGAAAAATAATTTTTGAGAAGCATAATTATGTCACTAAAATAAAATTGTTTTCTCCCAAAAAAAAATTAATTTTATTTAAAGTATCGAATAAAAAAAATAAAACTATTGACAAACAATTTTTTTATTGATAAAATATTATTGCGTTTGGGTTTGTGAAATTTAATTTGTATGTACGTGTTCAAATGTTTTTTGTTGCAAACACAAACAGCGGTTTGTATATAAATTTTATTTTATTTTTTAATTTATAGGAGGTTTTTTTTATGAAGGAAAACTGGGGGGCAAATACGCCTACGGGCAGTTTTGATATTCAAGTGAATAGTGGCAATATATATGGAGGAAGCGGTTTTGAAGCGCAAAATACGGAGTTGCTGAATTTCGCCGATCTTTTATGTGAATTCTCGAAGTATAATTCTGATTTAAAAGCGATTCTGGAAAATAGTAAGTTATTTATAGGGCAAAATCAGAATCAATATTTTGGTGTTAACCCTTACGTAAATAATACCCAAATTGCAGATGATCCCTTTCTAAATAATAATGGGAATTACGATTCTACAGGTAGTTCTACATGTAATCCTATTCCTAATTCTAGTACAGATTTTAAAACTGTTGAAGATCCAAATGATAAAATTAATGATACTGAGAATAAAAATGGCACAATCGGAAGTAATGTTAACAGTTCTAGAAGCGAGTCTATAACTAAGGATTCGATTTATAATTTGTTAACATCACAGTGGACGATATGGATTGACACTTCGAAGTTGCCAGGGTATCCACGGCAGATTATAAATAAATTGATAAATAATAATGATTTAAACAACTCAGGTGGGAATTTCATTATGAACAATACACCTTTTTCAAGTAATAATGTGCCTGTAGATAACCAAAAAGATAAACAAAATGAACAACCAGTAGTTTTAAAT
>CAMVHY010000133.1 GCA_947167415.1 uncultured Clostridia bacterium | reverse complement strand
TTAAAGAAGGGATAAGAAAAGGTAAAGAAGAGGGGCTTAAAGAAGGGATTAAAGAGGGTATTAAAGAAGGAATGGAAAAAGGAATTAAGAAAGGCAAGAAAGAAGGTATTAGAGAAGGTGAAATAAAAAAAGCGATTGAAGTTGTTGTTAATTTAGTCTTAGCAACAAAGATGTCTGTTGAAGAAGCCATGACAATATTAAAAGTTGATTTTTGTTTTAAGAAGCAAATTGAAAATGAATTGGAAAAACGCGGAATTAAATATGATGAATAAAATAATTTGTTTTTAGATTTTTAGTTATAAAATCGTCGGATTTTGTATGTCGAGAATATAGATTTTAAATTGTAATATGTTTACGTGACCTGCCATTTATTTTTTGGCAGATTTTTTTTTGCTTGAACTGATTATTTTACACACCATAAAAAATTTTTGTTGAGTTAACCTGCAAATATTGTTAAAATCAAAATATAAATTTGAAAACAATGATATGAAACCAAAAATATTTTAGCCTTTGGAGTTTTATTTTTAGCCTTTTTAAAAACAAAATCGCTTAAACATCTCTTGTTAAGAGACTCTACCCCCCTCAAATTTCAAAAAAAATACTTAAAAAGACTTGACACGCATAATTTTTTGTTTTAAGATAAAAATAGTTGATTCGATAAATCAGATTTTTTGTAAGATAAAAGTTTATTTGTAGGTTGAAAACATAATCGAATCAGCGTTGCATTTTTTGTCTTTAAGAGGAGGAGTTATTGTGTCATTAAGTGATGATAGTTTAAATAAAGTAAACGAAGAAGATAAAAAAGTTCGTTATGCAATACTTAAGGTCTTCGGAATTGTAGCTTTAGGTGTGACTGGTATTGCTACATTGGTTGCCGGTGTCGGTTTAGCACTTGGAGCTTTTGGAATATCAATGGGTATTCCGCTTGTTGGATCTGCTTTAGTTACAGCAGGAAGTTGGCTCGCTACTGCAATTCCTGCTCTTGGCGCTTTTGGTGTGGCTTTGCCTATAGCTCTTGGTGCCATAGGGGGGTTTGGAATTGCCGCTCTTGTTATTTTTGGCATATATAAACTTGTCAAAAGTTTAAGCAAGCGACCAATTTTGTCTCCATCAGGACAAATAAATGAAAAAGACAACAACAATGACAACATCAACAACGGCGAAGTCAAAAACAAAAATTTGGACAACATCATCAACAATAACAACAGCAACAAAAACAAAATCAAAAATACCTTGGATATCGACATCATCAACAATAACATCATCAACAACGGCGAAGTCAAAAACAAAAATTTGGACAACATCATCAACAATAACAACAGCAACAAAAACAAAATCAAAAATACCTTGGATATCGACATCATCAACAATAACATCATCAACAACATCAACAGTGTAAATTTACCCCGTTGTTATCCGAGTTGTTATCCGAAAGAACAACATTTGAATATAAATGCACTAGGGTATATTCCAACGGAAAACATACACACACACGAGGTAACAGCGTTAACTATGTATAAACCAAACGTTATTGATGTTAAAGAACAAACTGGTACTAGTATAAGTAATAACATATACGATCCTACAGGGTTAATGTATAATCTCTTTAATATTATTGTGCAAAACAAACTACACGAAGATATTTTAACTTCTGAGCCACATCTAAAAGCGCCGATGAGATCAGATTTCAGTAAACTATTTTCTATACAAATTTGGAATAATGAGGATATATCCACTAAATTAGAAAATGCTAATCGTCACCATAGCATAGGGCAAATTGTACCCATAGCTATAATGTCAAGTAAATATAAGTTTGGTACCAGCAAAGTTTATTTTCAGATTTGTATTGATCCTACAAGCAGATCGTTTAATCTCTTATCTTGCATTGTATCACTCACAGATAAAAATATTTTTACTTTGAGTTGGCACACAGTCAGCATAATGTATGACAGTGAAAAGTCATTTGCTTCATTGTCTGATACAATATCTGAATCTGATACAATATCTGATACAATTTTAAAATTACTAGCAACATCTAATGTCAGTGAATATGATGCAAAAAATGGGAATGTTGTAAATGTAATCAAAAATTCATTAACGCATGAAAATAAAGAAATGATATCAAATCAAATTGCTATTGATAAAGGGAAAGATGGTTTTCAGCTTTATGTTAATCTTATAAGAAGGTTTTTTGGTTTCCAATTTCGAAACATTACAAATACTCAATTGGATACAAGTGATATCAATTTGAATATAAATGCACAAAAGTATATTCCAACGGAAAACAGACGCAAAAACGAGGTAACATCGTTAACTGCGTATAAACCAAACGTTATTGATGTTAAAGAACAAACTGGTACTAGTATAAGTAATAACATATACGATCCTACAGGGTTAATGTATAATCTCTTTAATATTATTGTGCAAAACAAACTACACGAAGATATTTTAACTTCTGAGCCACATCTAAAAGCGCCGATGAGATCAGATTTCAGTAAACTATTTTCTATACAAATTTGGAATAATGAGGATATATCCACTAAATTAGAAAATGCTAATCGTCACCATAGCATAGGGCAAATTGTACCCATAGCTATAATGTCAAGTAAATATAAGTTTGGTACCAGCAAAGTTTATTTTCAGATTTGTATTGATCCTACAAGCAGATCGTTTAATCTCTTATCTTGCATTGTATCACTCACAGATAAAAATATTTTTACTTTGAGTTGGCACACAGTCAGCATAATGTATGACAGTGAAAAGTCATTTGCTTCATTGTCTGATACAATATCTGAATCTGATACAATATCTGATACAATTTTAAAATTACTAGCAACATCTAATGTCAGTGAATATGATGCAAAAAATGGGAATGTTGTAAATGTAATCAAAAATTCATTAACGCATGAAAATAAAGAAATGATATCAAATCAAATCGCTACTGATAAAGTGAAAGATAGTTTTCAGCTTGATGTTAATCCTATAAGAAGTTTTTCTGATTTCCAATTTCGAAACATTACAAATATTCACTCGGATATAATCGGTATCAAGTGGACAAAAAAAACAATTTTACAATTAAGCAATAACGACGAAAGCAAAATTAAAGTCAATACAGGTGAAAACAAAATAGAAATAAATAAAAACGAAAACGAAAAAGAAAAAATAAAAATAATAAAAGAAAAGAAAGAAGGAGAAAACGAAAACATAAACATCAACAACATCATCAACAACAACGACATCAACATCAAAAAAGAAGAAGAAAAGAAAGAAGAAAAAAAAATCAACGAAGAGAATGTCTTTAAAGGAATATCTGGTATGGCCAAGGGTAAAAAGTACCAAAAGGTATACATGTCAAAAAATGTTGGAGAAAAACTGAAAAATAGAGAAGAAGTTGATCATTCTCACAAAGAAAAAAAAGATGATAATCTTTTTTCTAAACCAACTAATATAACTAGGAATACGAAATTTACAACTACTAAAAAATGCATTGTTATTCATCTTGATAAGCCAAAAATGAATACTGATCCAATAGAAAAAAATAAATAGATAAAATGGTTATACTTCTAAATGTAAATTTAAAAAAACGTCGCATTCTTATGGCGTTTTTTTTGTGATTTTTATTAAGTTACATAAATAAAATATAAAAATGAGATTGACGGGAGACTTTATGCGCAAGGCAAATATTTTGACTAAAAAAAACTATTGGGATTTTTTGTTTTGTTCGAGCTGGTAATTTTTTTTCTTGCGGTTCGAATTTTTTTTATTCAGGTTTGTCAAACAAATTTTTGGCAGGAAAAAGCTTATGAGCAACAAACACGTGATAGATTAATAAAACCAAATCGCGGAATGATTTTTGACCGAAATATGATAAGTCTTGCTAAAACACAAAGTGTAAATTCGATAAGTGTTATTCATGCGCAAATAAAAGAGCCGGAAAAAGTTGCAAGCGTGTTGGCAAAAAAATTGGATTTAGATTATGACGAAACGCTAAAAAAAATTAATAAACGTGTTGCGCTCGAGCGGATAAAAACAAAAGTCGACAAAAATATTGCGGATGAGATTCGAAAATTAAATTTAAATGGCGTGATTTTTTCCAAACATATTCAACAAATTTATCTGTTTGCGAAAACTTTTTTTATGTGATAAAATTCAGCTGTGTTGCAAAAATATTATTTAGAGATAATTCTAGGGAGTGATTAATTTTGCAATATTTTTCCCCGAAATCGGATTTTGTTTTTAAGCAAATTTTTGGCGATCCAAATAATACTGATATTTTGGCAGATTTTTTAAAAGCAATTTTAGATATTCCGGCAGATGATTATGAAAAGATTGATCTTGTCGACACGCATTTAAACAAAAAATATTTTGCCGACAAAATTGGCATTTTGGATTTAAAAATCACGACAAAAAGCGGACATATAATTGATGTCGAGATTCAGAAGTCAAATTTAGCTGACATTGATAAAAGAATTGCGTTTTATTTGTCAAGGTTGATTGTCGATCAAATTGGCGATAGTGATCCATACACGAAAATCAAGAGAAGCATAGTAATTTTTATCGCCGATTATGATTTGATAAAAAACTCGTCGGAGTATCATAAAGTTTGGCGCTTACGTGATGAAGATGGTCGTGATTTTTCGAATGTGATGGAATTAAACACGATTGAGTTGCCAAAATT